>CATMVR010000081.1 GCA_950075905.1 uncultured Persicitalea sp.
GGGGGCGTAGCCGCCCGTCAGTACAAAGCGAAAGGCTACCTCAGCCTCCCCCGAAAGCGTACGCAACTGGCTCAAAACTTCGGCGGTTTCTTCCTGCGTGAGAGGCAGGGGTAGTTTCAGCAGCCGGGCCGAGTTTTCAAACCGCGCCCAGTAGTCGTTCCAGCGGAAAGGCGCGCCATTGTAGGTACGAAAGTAGTCGAACATCCCATAGCCGCGCAGCAGGCCAAGGTCGTTGGTAGCTAAGCAGGCCGAGTCAATCGGCATAATCTGACCATTGAGATAGAGGTGGTAGGGCATAAGGCAGGCAGTTAGTTAGCGCGGCGATTGAAAGAAAGGATTAAATTGCGTTACAAACGCAAATCTCGGAGGTTCGCGTTACAAACGCAAACCAGCGGTCTGCTTAGTTTGTGTCAAAATGAAGCCTTTTATTTCACGAATTGAGCCACATTCTTCTTCGTCACGAGCTGAAAAGGAATAAGTACCTGCACTTCGTAGGGTTGCTTGTTAAGGATTTTCAGGGCTGTTTCGATAGCCTGTGAGCCCTGCTGTTGGGCATTTTGATATACAGTAGCGTCAAGGGTACCCTTCTGCACGGCCTGCAAGGCGTCGGGGATGGCATCCACGCTCACCACTACGACCTTGTCTTTCATGCCCGCGGCGGTCAGGGCGTTGACGGCCCCCATGCCCATTTCGTCGTTGTGGGCAAATACCGCATTGATCTGCCCGCCGTACGACTGAATCCAGTTTTCCATCAGCGACATGGCCTTGGCGCGGTCCCACTCGCCGGTCTGACTGGCGATGAGTTTGAGATCGGGATAGTTTTTCAAGACCTCCCGCGCGCCCTGCTCGCGCTTGATCTGCGCGGCCTGCCCCATATAGCCATGGATCATGATGACGTTGCCTTTGCCGCCCAATCGCTCAGCGATGTATTTCATGGCGATGCGGGCCGACTCTACGTCGTCAGAACCCACGAAGGCCGAGGGTTTGGTGGCGGTTTCGGAGTTGACGTTGATGATGGGGATACCCGCGGCCTGCGCCTTGGCTACGGCCGGCGAACTGGCTTCTACTTCGCAGGGATTCATGATAATGGCGTCGACGCCCTGGGCAATGAAGCTTTCCACCTGCTCAATCTGTTTGAGGGCCGAGCGCTCGGCGTCTACGGTAATGAGTTCCACGCCCGCTTCCTGCGCTTTTTTGTCAATCTCGTCGCTGACGTTGACGATAAATTCGTTCTGCATGCTCAGCATCGTGACGCCGATCACAGGTTTGTCGCCTTCGGCGCTATCGGTGTTTTGGTTGCAGCTGACGAGGGTGAGGGTAGTGAGGAAGGTAAGGGTAAGGGCAGTTAGGCGGTTCATTTTGATTTGAGTACTAGTATGAATGAAAGATTTTTTACCACAGAGTTTAAAGGAGTAAGACACAGAGTTTCACAGTGTTTTTACTCTATGCAACTCTGTGCAAAACTCTTCTTACTCTGTGGTTAAAGAAAACAAAAAACTACCCCCTTAAAACCCAAAACCACCCCAAACCTACTTCTTCCGGTTCAAACCATCCAGCACCACCGCCCCAATGATAATAACTCCCATTACGACCTGCTGGTAGTAGGACGTGACATTGAGCAGGTCGAGGCCATTACTGATGACCCCGATGAGCAGTGCCCCAATGAGGGTACCCGTCATGGTACCACTGCCGCCGGAGGTACTTGTTCCTCCAATAATAGCCGCGGCAATGGCATCGAGTTCGAAGCCCTGCCCGGCGTTGGGTTGGCCGGTGGTGATGCGGGAGGTCAGGACAATGCCGGCCAGGGCGGCCAGCAGTCCGCTGAGGATATACACCAGCATTTTGATTTTGGCAATGGGAATTCCCGAGGCCCGCGCGGCCTGTTCGTTGCCACCCACGGCGTACATGTAGCGGCCCCAGATGGTTTTGCGCAGCAGCAGGGAGCAAAGCACAAACACCACGATCAGGATAATGATCGGAAAAGGTACCCCAAAAACCTGTCCGCCGCCGATGAAGTTGAAGGTATCTGACAGGTTGGAAACCGGCCGGCCTTTGCTCAGGATGAGGGCCAGGCCGCGGCCAATGGTCATGGTGCCGAGCGTGACGATGAAAGGGGGTACTTTGCTACGGGTAATGACGAGGCCATTGAAGCCGCCCATCAGAAACCCGGCGCCAAGCGCCATCATCAGCGGAACAATGAGCGGATAGGTGTCGGGGTGGGCAAAGAGCGCCGCCACTACGCCCGTCACGGCCACCATGGAGCCGAGGGACAGGTCGATGCCCCCGGTAATAATGACAAACGTAACGCCAAAGGCCAGCAGGGCGTTGATGGATACCTGCGTGACGATGATGGTGAGGTTGGAGACCGTCATAAAACGGGGTGTACTCAGCGCCAGGGCCAGGCATATGACCACGAAAGCCAGCAAAATGCCGAAGGTACCCATGCCTTGTACCCGTTTCCTGTATGAGCTGCCGGTTTGTCGATAGAGGGTGGTTAAGGTTTGTTTCATTGAATAAAATCAGGTTTTGTATCTTGCATAACGCTGACAGCGTTTGGAACGCTGTCAGCGTTGTTGGTGAACTGCATGCGCCATAATCTTTTCCTGCGTAGCTTCACTTCGGTCGAGCAGCGCCGTTTGCCGGCCCTGCGAAAGGACCAGCACCCGGTCACAGAGGCCGGTGATTTCGGGTAGCTCAGAAGAAATCATCAGTACCGCAATGCCACGTTCAGTCAACTGACGGATCAATTTATAAATCTCATGTTTAGCACCAATATCAATCCCGCGGGTAGGTTCGTCCAGAATAATAATGTCCGGCCGGGCTAACAGTACTTTACCAATCACCACCTTTTGCTGATTGCCGCCGATGAGCTGCATGACGCCCTGTTGCAGGCTGGCGGTCTTGATGCGTAGCTCCGATACCATGAGTTCGGCGGCCCCCTCCTCGCTCCGGGCCTCGATAAAGCCCCATTGGGCGTAGTGTTTCAGACTAGCCAGCGTGAGGGTATGCTGCACCGACATGCCCGGAATGCACCCCAGCGCCTTGCGGTCTTCGCTGACATAGCCAATGCCATAGCGGATGGCGTCCTGGGGCGAGCGGATGGTAACAGGCAGGCCTTTCACAAATACCTCCCCTCCGGCCAGCGGGTCCAGGCCAAAGATAGCGCGGGCTACTTCTGTACGCCCGGCGCCCATGAGGCCAGCCAGGCCAAGTACTTCCCCGGCGTGGAGGTCGAAGCTTACATCGGAGAACTTGCCCGGCTGGGTCAGATGCCGCACGGAGAGCAGTACCTCTTCCTGTTTACCTATGGCCACGGGAAAGAGCAGGTCAATCTGCCGACCTACCATGAGGGTAATCAACGCATTTCGATCCAGCTCGGCGGCTGGTTTGGTGGCAATGTACTGCCCGTCGCGCAGTACCGTGATGGTATCGGCAATCTGGGCGATTTCTTCCATTTTGTGGGAAATGTAGATAATCGCAACGCCCTGTGTTTTCAGATCCTTGATCATGCGAAAAAGGGACGCTACCTCCTTGTCCGACAGGGCGGAGGTGGGCTCGTCCATGATAATGATCCGGGCGTTGTTGGAGATGGCTTTGGCGATTTCCACCATCTGCATTTCGGCCACGCTCAGGTACTTCATCTTCATGCGGGGATCAATGGCTACACCGAGGGTACCGAGCAGGGTTTCTGTTTTCTGGTAAATGTCCTCATTATTGATCCAGCCGGGTAGCCAACGGGTGGTTTCCCGTCCCAGAAAAATATTGTCGGCTACGCTGAGTTCCGGCACAACCAGTAGTTCCTGGTGAATCATGGAGATGCCTTTTTTCAGAGTATCCTTTACATCCCGGTTTTTCAAAGGCTCACCTTCGAACAGAATCTCTCCCGCATCCGCCTTTTCCAAACCCATCAGGATTTTCATCAAAGTAGATTTTCCCGCTCCATTTTCACCCATCAACGCCAGTACTTCTCCCCGGTGCAGCGTCAACTGCACATCATCCAGGGCTTTGATGCCGCCGAAGGATTTGGAGAGGTGAGTGATTTGGAGAATCGGTTTGGACGAAGTCATGCGTTTTCGGGTTTCTCTTAAACTTTTAGTTTTTGACAAACAAATTTGCTGTTTTTAACCGCCGGGCCGCGGGCGGTTAAAAAGCTTACAGAGTAGCATTGCCATAAGTAAGCCCCGTCGAGGCAACACACTTAAAGTAAAAAGGTGTCGCCCCGATGGGGCCTACTAAATAAATGAGATAAAGCTACTAGCCAATATCAGTTGCCACGCCGGTATCCTTCCAGCTGCGGTCGGCGGCAGAGTTCAGCACGGCTTCGCATACTTTCTGGGTTTCCAGAGCATCCTGAAACGTAGGATGGCAGGGCTCGCCGGTTTCCAGGCTTTTAAAGAAGTCGGCTACCTGATGCACAAACGAATGCTCGTAGCCGATGCTCGTACCGGGTATCCACCAGCGGCCCATGTAGGGTTGGTCGCTGTCTGTTACCAGAATGGAACGCCAGCCGCGTACGATACCGTCGTCGTCGTGGTCGAAGTATTCCAGGCGGTTCATGTCGTGCAGGTCCCAGCGGATGGAGGCGTGCTCCCCGTTGATTTCGAAGGTATAGAGTGCCTTGTGGCCCCGGGCATAACGCGTAGACTCAAACAATCCAAGCGAGCCATTGGCGAAGTGACAGTGGAAAATACAGGCATCGTCAATTCCAACTTTCTGTACTTTACCGCTTGCCTGATGTACGCGCTCCTTAATGAAAGTCTCCGTTACGGCCGATACGTCGGTAATAGCGCCATTGATCCACATAGCCGTATCAATGCAGTGCGCCAGCAGGTCGCCGGTTACGCCCGAGCCAGCGGCGTCAGCGTCGAGCCGCCAAAGAGCGGTGCCTCCCTGCGGCAAATCGGGGCTAATGGTCCAGTCCTGTAGGAAGTTGGCGCGGTAGTGAAATATCTTCCCTAGCTTACCCGAATCTACAATCTGCTTGGCCAGGGTGACGGCCGGTACCCGGCGGTAGTTGTACCAAACGGTATTTTTAACCCCGGCTTTTTCAATGGCATCCACCATTGTCTGGGCTTCGGCCTGCGTACGGGCCAGGGGCTTTTCGCAGAGGATCATTTTACCAGCCGCAGCGGCCGCAATGGCGATTTCGGCGTGGGTATCGTTGGGCGTACAGATGTCAATGGCATCAATATCGTCGCGGGCCACCAGAGCTTTCCAGTCGGTTTCGTACGACTCAAAACCCCACTGCTCGGCAAAGGCTTTTACTTTGTCTTCGCTGCGGGCGCACACGGCTTTCAGAACCGGGCGATATTCGTATTCAGGAAAGAAGTCACCCAGGCGCTTGTAGCCGTTGGTATGGGTACGTCCCATGAGGCCGCTGCCGATCAGGCCAATTCGTATTTCTTTTTTGTCACTCATTGTCAGGGTAGTAGTTTGGTTTTAGGTAGGGATAATGGAAAGAACACCTGACAGGTTTTGAAAATCTGTCAGGTGTATGTACTGAGAAACTTTAAGACGCTACTTTCTCCTTCTCGGGCTCGTACCAGCCGTGCTTCTCCCGTACTTTGACCAGCGTAGCCAGAATGTCATTCCAGGTTTGCTGCTTGTGCATCACATCGTTGGAGAACATACAGCCGTCCCAGCAGATGTGCTTCAACCGCTTGGTGAGCTCCCCATTTTCATCACGCAGCCAGAAACCAGCGTCGTTCACTACATCCAGCTTACCGTTGGGGTCGGTAGCGAGGCAGTGGCGGCCAGTTTTGTCGTGCGAGCCGGTGCCGTGTACGGTACCGTCGTTCTGAGCTACGTGGAAATCGATGGTCCAGGGGCGGAGCGCGGCGGACATTTTAGTAAGAGCATCAGTAAGTACCTCCCGATCCTGCCAATCGTAATCAGCTGGTAAAATCCGTTCTTCGGGACGGTTGTAGCCCATTGTATAGAGAAGCGTATGCGACATATCGGCCTGGAAACCAATATTAGGCCGATCCACCATTTCCAGTGTTTCAACCATCGTTTTCCAGCCGTGCATACCACCCCAGCATATTTCGCCTTCGGCGGCCAGCTGTTCGTCATATTCCGCCGCGACATCAGAGGCCTCGCGGAAGGTATCCGCGATGAGTTTGGTGTTTCCGGCCGGATCTTTGGACCACTGCTCGGGGCTACTAGCCGAGTCGATGCGAATTACCCCCGAAGGACGAATGCCCATCTCGCGGAAAATCTTGCCAAAGTTACAGGCCTTGCGCACCATTTCAACGAACGTCTTCCGGTCCTCGTCGCTGCCCAGCGTGGGCCCGCCCCAGATAGGAGCCACCAGGCTACCTACGTTCAAGCCGTAGCTCGCTATTTTCTCGCCCAGCTGCCTTATTTCGTCGTCGGAGGCATCAATATCAACATGCGGGCCAAGGAGGCCGAGGTCTACACCGTCAAATTTCTGACCATTCACTTCCGCATTGGCGGTCATTTCCAACATGGTGTCGAACGGAATGACGGGCTCAGAGTCGTCGCCTTTGCCCACGATTCCGGGCCAGGTGGCGTTGTGGAGTTTTGGATAATTATTTTCGGGCATGATTACTAGGTTTTTAGGTGTTAGGAAATTAGCTTTTATATTCGAATTCAGCACTAAAAGCGGGTTAGGCCAAGCTTTTAACTCAATCTAACCCGCTTTCTTTTGCTTATAATTTCATATCAGGATTCTCGGGGCCAAAGTGTTTCAGCATCACGATGGGGTCTACCGACGATTTATTCACAATCGTCACGCCTTCACGGGCGGCTTTCTCAGTCACAAAAAACTCGTCGTTGGTCAATTGTCCGTAGCGAATCAGCGCGGGAGTTTCGATGTCCCAGTCGCCCATGGTACCATGGCCCTGCATCATGATGAGGCCGTAGGCGGCGCTGTCTTTGATGGTGACGGTCGCACCCGGCGCTACGGTCAATTCCTTGGCGCTGAACGCGTCGGAGCGGTAGCAAATCCAGTTTTCCACGTAGCCTTCGGCCTCCATTTCGGCCTGGTCACGTACTGGAATTGGGCGCATGAAGCGGGTTTCGAGCAGGTTGGGGTTGGTGTTGAGGTCCCAGTCAATCACTTCCATCAGTTGGTCGTAGTCGCCGATGCGGTCGGGAGGGGTACCATTCCAAAGGAGTTCTTCGGGAATGATGGCCTCATTGACCAGCGACTGGTACATGGCAAATACGTCAGAAGCTTTCTGGGGCTCGTAGGTACACAGGCTACCGGGCGCATGCAACATGCCCGGAGGTACGTCCCAACCCGTGCCGGGTATCAGCGGAAACGCCTGTGAGTACATCGTGATCTTGTTATCGCCCTTGGTGAAGTTCATCAGACACTCCTTTATTTCTTCTTTCGTAGTACCCGGAGCTATGCCAAAGAACGTGTACGGAAAATCGCCGCCGTGGTTGTTGAGTTGCGGCGGGAAGTAGTAGGCTTCGGGCTTACCCAACTGACCGATTTTGGCCGCTTCCTCGTCGTTGTGGTGAATGTGGTGGGGCAGGGGTCCCATGTTGTCAAAAAACTTGGAGTACATCGGCCAGCTTTGGTACTGATCCCACAGCCGGTCGCCGATGATCTCGCCTTTCAGCTCGTCAATCACGTCTTTCAGCAGGATTTGCTCTTCTTTTCCGTCGATGTTGACGACCACCGCGCTCAGTCCTTCGTTTTCGCCAGTCAGAGGACCGTTTTTGGCCGGAGTCGTAGAAGACAGCCAACGCTCGTCAATACCACCGCGCACGCCGCCCAGTACGTAGTAGTCGTCGGGGTGGAGTTTGATGCGACGTCCGGGTACGCAAAAAGAACGGGGAACCCAGGTGGGGGCAAGGCGCAAAATTCCTTTTCCCTGTTCGAGTGCCTGTGCCGCCAGACTGGTTTTATTCAGTGTTTCCATTAAAGTTAGAAGTTATGATGTATGCTAAAATTGTTTCAAAAATGCTTGTATTGATTCCTGCTCGTGAATTACTTCAAGGATCACATCGTAACTGCGGCTTTCGCCCGGCTCCAATTGGATCAATGTTCCCTCTGCACGGGCCTTGCTCTGCCCGATGGGCGGATGGGTACCCGGTTCGAGGCCTGTGACGTATTCGCCTCTGCCCCAGTGCTGCCAGTTGGTTAGCCAGGGAAGTTGTTTTTTGTTGAATTCTATGGACAACGCCAGACCTAGTTTCTCGTTATGCAGTCCGCAAAGACATTGACCCGAGGCATCGGGGGTAGGGTCTATGATGGCAACCTCTTCGCCGGAACCAGAGTGGGTATCCAACGGAGCCGGACATTTTCGGAAGTCATTGCCATCCCTGAATATCTGGTGCTTACTAGGATCGAGGCGCGGTTTCCAACTGCCTTTCCACAAAATATCGGTACCCTCATCGGCCAGCGGCCAGCCGAAGTTGAAATGGTACAGCAGCATGTGCGGTGCCTGGGCATTACCCCGATTGATTACCTCGTCGTGAATCCGGATCGTAGGTTGCCCCAGTGTAGCCGAAATCGTGCGGCGCAGTTCCAGGCTAGGCCCAAAGACGGTGGTTTCGCGCATGCGGCCAGTGATGCTCATCTCCATCCGGCCCGCGGCTGGGTCTGGCTGAATGATGGATTCTATTTCGGCCTGACAATGACTGATGTGTCCATGTACCCCCCGTGCACCATACTCGTCCGACTCCGGCCCCCCTACGTGCGACAGGCCGCAGGTAACCAGCAAGCCACCGCCGAAGGTGCGGAGCCAGTCGATGCCCTTATCAGAGAAAGGCTGCGGCGACGTCACCCCCACATGGCTCAGCCAGGCCAGGCTATGCTGATTGTGAAAGGCCTCGGCAATATCCATGGCTCGGTCGATGAGTACCTTATAGCGAAGGCCCGTACCAGTGTTGATCCAGGCAATACGACTTCCCCGACCGGGGCCGTTGTCCAGTACCGACGTTTCGATGCCGCCCAGTTGGGCGGGGTTACCTATTTTGTTATGCCAGTTATCGTTCATTTCTATTAACTTCCCGCAACTTTCCGAAAGTTCAAAACTTTCGGGAAGTTAGTTTTTCACTAACCACTCCTCCACTCTCGAATTAAAATCTTCGGTAGTCTCGAAGTGAAAGGCGTGACCTAAATTTTCGTATAAATAAATTTCAGCGTTGGGAATCGCCTCAGCGATTTCTTTACCCATCCAGGGAGGCGTAAAAATATCCGCCTCCCCGCCAATCACCAGGGTAGGTACCTTTATGGAGCCCAACTGGTCATACACGTTGTGATGGATACAGGCGGCGGCTTGTCCGGCCAGGCCGTGCAACGGCTGCGGGAATGCGGGATCCTGCATACGGCCTTCTTCCAGTTCTGCGCGTTTCTCTTCATTATCCCAGCTTGACTTCGAGAAAATCAGGAGCTGAATGTACAGGCTGAATTCCTCGGGTGTAAACCTTGCCTTGCAGTCTACCATGTGTTCAAAAATACCTTTGGCCATGGCATCACAGCGCGCCCAGGGGCACATCAGCACCATAGATTTCACCTTGTCAGGATGTCGCAGGGCCAGTTGCAGCGCGATAGCGCCCCCCATGGAAACTCCCACCACGCGTACTTTTTCCAGCCCCAGTTGATCCAGCAAGCCCGCGTGGTCGTCGGCCATTTCGGCGGTGGTGTAGTCGCCGGAGGGCTTATCGCTTTTTCCTACGCCCCGGTTGTCGGGGAGCAGGCAGCGGTAGTGCTTTTCCCATTCAGCGGCATGGGGCTCCCATACCGATCCATCGGCGGTAATGCCCATGATCAGCAGGAGCGGTTCGCCGGAGCCACGTTCTGTGTAGTGTAGGTTTATTCCGTTAGATTGGATGATTGGCATTTTGTATTGGCGATCGGCTTTCGGCTGTCAGCCGTTGGCCTTTTTTAGTTTTATCCGGTTATTGAGTATTCTTTTTGGTGTTATGATCTGCCAGACGGGCGAGACGCTGGTGCGCCAGCCCGGCCGTACCACACATTTACTTCAATGCTGGAATAAGCTCGTTATTGATCCAGCGGCCGTCGTGCAGGGTCACGGAGTCGGGGTCTTCGAGGGCTTGTTTGCCTTCGTCTTCGCAGACGATCCAGCCGCTGTAATTCTGGTCTTTGAGCCACTGCGTAATGGCCAGCAGGTTTACATTTCCCATACCCATCAGGGCAAACTCCGGCTCGCCGTCCCAATCCTTGTAGTGCATGTGGTTGATGAGGTGCTTGTATTCCTGCATCTTTTCGAGCGGGTCCATGCCCCCGTTGATGATATGGCCCACGTCGGGTGTCCAGCCGGTCACGGTCCTATCCAGGCCATTCAGCACTATGCGGTAATCTTCGGCCGTACGGATGATGGACGTATGCGGAGAGTTGGGATGGAAGCTACATGGAATTCCTTTGGCCGTGGCCCGGGCCGATACCGCATTGACGATGTTGATCAGGTTGCTGTGCCGTTGTTCGATGTCATGGCGGCCGGTAGGAATCTGCACCGTACACAAAATAGCCCCCGGAAAATGTTGTAGCAGCTCGATGGCCTGGTCGGCTTCGGCGCGTTCGGCGCTGGTTTCTTCGGGGCCGTTCCATTCGAGGGCCAGCGAGAGGGCGGCTAGTTCCAGGTTATGTTCTTTCAGTTTTTCGGCCAGCAAGTGAGGGTCGCGTAGTTCGCCCATCCAGGAAAAAATAGGCTGAATACCTTTGAAGCCTGCCTCGGCAATGACTTCTATCATGTGCCCCAGCCGACCGGCATAGGTGGTACCGTTGCCGCTCATGTACCAGGTATATACTTCGGAGCCAAAGCGAAAAGGGAGTGGAGTGTTCATAGTCAATTTTGAATGATAGAATGAGTGAATGAGTGAATAGGAATTGATAGTTTTTGTGTAGTAGCACACCAAAATGTACAGCCCTACTTTTTCTTTTCTACCTTTTCTCCCGGCATAATTAAAGAATCCCAACCAGTGAGCATAGCGGGTTTGATATTGGCTTTGTAGCCGTCAAAATTAAATGTCGTGGGTTGGTAGGGGCCGACAAAAGCTACATTGTTGCTAGCTTTGATTTGCTTTTCCATTCCCATAGCCCAGAAGGCTGCATTGACCAGCATGCGCCGGAAACCTTCGTTAAGAATATCCTCCGAGGCCCCGTGGGTAGTGGTAAAAGACCGCCCGCTTTTTCCGTTTTCCACCTGATAGGTTTTTGTCCAGGCTACGGGAACCGGTTTCTTGGTTTGATCGGCCGGAGAGTCGGGCGTCATGCCGTTGAGGGGTTGGTCGTAGGCCAGTATGGTACCTTTGGGCTCAGCGGTATAGGCCCCCGACTGCACCCACATGTCTTTCACCCCCCGAAAAATCGGGTGCTTTTTCTGAGCATCATCAATCGTAAGTCGCGATGACTGCTTGTGGTTGGTACCGTAGTGGCTCACCCAGGTTTCGCCGAGCACGTATTCGCCAAAACCATCCTTCCATTCGGTTTTGGGCCCCTTGTAGCGGTAGTCGTAATGCTGCCAGTTGGGGTTGTCCTTGATATTGAAAGCATGCGTGGAGGTACGCAGGGCTACAATAGGACCGCCCCGCCGGATGTACCGGTCAAAGTGCTGCATCTGCTCGTCGCTAAAATTCGAAAAGCGGGTAAACAGCACCATCAGGTCAGCGTTATCGAGCGCTTCGAGACCTTTGATGTTGGAACCTCCGGGCAGGATATTGCCCTGGTCATCCA
>CATMVR010000082.1 GCA_950075905.1 uncultured Persicitalea sp.
CTACTCTTTTCCCTCGGGCCACACCACAAGGGCTTTTGTGTCAGCATCGCTCCTCCACAAAGAGTATGGTGATCGGAGTGTGTGGTACAGTATAGGAGGATACAGCGCGGCTACCAGCGTAGGGGCCTTACGGGTATTGCGCAACGAGCACTGGCTGGCCGATGTACTTTTTGGGGCCGGTGTGGGCATTGGCGCAACCGAAATTGTGTACTGGGGGTACCCCTGGTTGAAGAAAAAACTGAGAAACAAGAAATGAGCTACTGCGACTACGTCAATACTACGACCCCTGAAACGGCAGACCTGCTGTTGCACCGGCATTACCATGACCATCAGTACGGTTTTCCGATCGAGGAGGACGACGAGCTGTTTGGTCGTCTGCTCCTGGAAATAAATCAGGCGGGGCTGAGCTGGACGCTGATGCTGCGCAAGCAGGAAGGTTTTCGGAAAGCATATTCTGGTTTTTCCATTGAAGCCGTGGCCGCCTATACGGAAGAGGATGTGGCGCGATTGCTGAACGATCCGGGTATTATTCGCAATCGACTGAAAGTCAACGCAGCTATCACCAACGCCCGGAAAATTCTGGAACTACGGGAGGAAAACAGCACCTTCAAGGGCTGGCTTGACGCGCACCATCCGTTGCCAAAAGAGCAGTGGGTGAAGCTATTCAAAAAGAATTTCCGCTTTGTGGGGGGCGAAATCGTGGGCGAGTTTCTGATGAGTACGGGCTATTTGCCTGATGCGCATACGCCCGACTGCCCGGTGTATGAAAAGATCAACGGGGTACAACGCTGACAGCGTTTTTGAACGCTGTCAGCGTTAAAAGCTACTACCGAATCTCGAAACTAGCCAGGCTCACAAACTCCATAACCCGATTATTTATTTCTTTCTCGGTCAGGTTCACCAGCCGCTCGCTGCCGAATTTCTCCACGCAGAATGACGCCATGGCCGAGCCGTAAATGATGGCCCGCTTCATGTTCTCGAACGAAATATCGTCCGTACTGGCCAGGTAGCCAATGAAGCCACCGGCAAACGTATCTCCTGCGCCGGTGGGGTCAAATACCTCTTCCAGCGGTAGCGCCGGGGCAAAGAAAATGCGGTCGCCCTGGAACAGGAGCGCGCCGTGCTCACCTTTCTTGATAATGAGCGTTTTGGGGCCCATGGCCATGATTTTGGCGGCGGCTTTGCGCAGAGAGTACTCTTTGGAAAGCAAACGGGCCTCCTCGTCATTGATGGTCAGTACATCTACCAGGGGCAGCACCGCTTCCAGATCAGGCATAGCTATCTCCATCCAGAAATTCATGGTATCAAGCATCACCAGTTTGGGGCGTTTTTCCATGCGTTCGAGCACCTGCTTCTGAATGGCCGGGGCCGTATTGCCCAGCATCAGGTACTCGCAGCCCTGGTACGAAGCCGGAATGATCGGGTCAAAATCGCCCATCACGTTCAGTTGCACGTCCAGGGTATCGCGGGTATTCATGTCGGTATGGTACTTACCGGACCAGAAGAAAGTTTTGCCCTCGGGTTTGATCTGCAAGCCATCCGTATTGACGCCATGCGACACGAAGAGGTCAATCATGTCCTGCGGAAAATCGCCACCGACAACCGCCACCAAATTGTTGGCTTTGGTGAAGTACGAGGCGGCCAGCGTAATATAGGTAGCGGCGCCGCCAATAATTTTATCGGTTTTGCCAAAGGGTGTTTCAAGGGCATCAAAGGCCACGGATCCAACGGTAAGTAAGCTCATGAGGTTTTAATTGTGAATGAGTGATTGAGAGATTGATAGAATGTCGGATATAGGAGTGTAGTGATGAGTGATGAAGCGAATGAATACGAAGTTCGTGGTTCTAAGTTGAAAAAAGGATGAACACAAAATCTATTCACTCATTCTCTCAATCACTCAATCATAATTATAATAGAACGTGTCTCTTAAACTCCCGCGTCTGATCGAACAGGTAGCGGTAGGTGATGTGTTTTTTGATAACTACGCCGCCCAGCATTTTGGCAAAGTTATTCATCTTGGGGTTAAAGTCGCCAATCCAGTTCAGTTCCAGGTGGGTGTACTGATAGTTGGGTCGCCAGGCTACTTTGGAATAGGCCAGGGCAATCGCGGACTCGATCCCCTTCTTCTGAAACTCAGGAATGACTCCGAAAATTACTCCGAAGGCCCGGTGGTTGGTCTTCATAAGCCTGTGGTAAAGGAATTTTAGTTTGCCCAGCCAGTCGAGTTTTCCGTTCACGTGCTTAAATACCTGGTTCATCTCGGGTAATATAATAAAGAAAGACATGGGCTCATCCTCGTAGTAGCCAAACCACATCAGCTCTTCTTCCAGAATGGGTCTCATGCGCTGCATCAGCGCCTTCGATTGCTCCACGGTCATGTCGGCAGTCCCCAGGTTACTGGCCCAGGCTTTGTTGTATATTACCCGGAAGTCTTCCGCAAATTTTTCAAGGTTATCTTTCTTTACATGCCGGAAATCGTAGCCCGGCGTAGCGTATATCTTCTCGGCCCGGGCAAATACCGCCGGGTGCAGCAGCGGGCGCACCTCTGCCTCCCGCATGGGTAGGTAGTAGGTGTTTTGTTCAAAATAGGTTTTAAAACCGTAGTCTTCAAAGAAAGCCCGGTAGTAGGGCATGTGGTAGTCCATGCCATAGTTTGGCTCCTTGTCGTAGCCCTCCACCAATAGTCCCCAATGGCTGTCGCGCTCCCCGAAGTTAATGGGGCCGTCCATGGCTTCCATGCCGCGTTCGGCCAGCCAGTTGTGGCAGGCGTCAAAAAGCATTCGGGCTACGGTGGCGTTATTGGCGCACTCAAAAAAGCCCATGCCTCCCGTAGGCTGGTCATTGCCCTTATCGACGGTCTTTCGATCTATAAAAGCCGCCACGCGCCCTACGGTTTGGTCGCTGTTGTCCTGTACCAGCCAGCGGATGCACTCCCCATGCTTGAAAAAAGTATTTTTTTCCGGATCAAAAATCTTCTCAATGTCCTGATCCAGAGGACGAATCCAGTAGGGATTGTTCCGGTAAATCCGGACGGGTAGCCGGAGAAATTCGCTGCGCAGAAAAGAATCGGTACCTACTTCAACCAGTCTCATGCCATGGAATACATTTCGTCGGATCTTTGTTTATTGCAATGTTGGCTGCGAAGATAGCGAAAAGCCCCGAACCGGCGGAGATCGCAGCCCTTCAAAACGATTTTTGGCGGTCAATCGTCGGCAATTCCCTATTTTTGTGCCACCAATATCAATTCACATGCCGCGGGACTGAGAGCCACCGGTGTTAGCAACGCAATCTGATTTCATGACAACCCATCAGCCGCTTCGGATATACAATACCCTCACTCGCCATAAAGACCTTTTTGAACCCCTCGCCCCGCCCTACGTGGGCATGTACGTGTGCGGGCCGACGGTCTACAACAATGCTCACCTGGGCAATGTGCGCACCTTCATGACTTTTGACCTGCTGTTTCGGTACCTGCTGCACAGTGATTACAAGGTACGCTACGTGCGCAATATTACCGACGTGGGTCACCTGGTGGGCGATGGCGATGAAGGCGAGGATAAAATCGGCCGTATAGCCAAACTCGAAAAGCTGGAACCCATGGAAATCGTGCAGCGCTATACCAACGATTTTCATAAAGTGATGGAAGATTTCAATATTCTTCCGCCCAGCATTGAGCCTACGGCTACGGGCCACCTCATTGAGCAGATCGAGGCCGTACAGAGCCTGATTGAGAAAGGTCTAGCCTACGAGTCACATGGGTCGGTATACTTTGATATTGAGGGGTATAACAAAGCCGGCAACAACTACGGCAAGTTGTCGGGACGCATTCTGGAAGACCTGCTCAACGAAACTCGAGAGCTCGACGGACAGTCCGAGAAGCGGAATCCGCTGGACTTCGCGATCTGGAAAAATGCTTCGCCCGAGCACATCATGCAGTGGAACTCGCCCTGGGGTCGGGGCTTTCCGGGCTGGCACCTCGAATGTACCTGCATGAGCGCCAAGTACCTGGGCAATCAGTTTGACATCCACGGCGGTGGTATGGACCTCAAATTCCCTCACCATGAGTGCGAGATCGCGCAGGGAAAGGGCCTCACCGGCACCGAGCCTGTGCGCTATTGGATGCACACCAACATGCTGACCGTAAACGGGCAGAAAATGTCCAAGTCGCTGGGCAACTCGTTTCTGCCGGCGCAGCTGTTCAGTGGCGACCATCCCCTGCTCGAACAGGCGTACAGCCCCATGACGGTGCGGTTTTTTATGCTGCAGAGTCAGTACCGCAGCACGCTCGACTTCTCCAACGAAGCCCTCAAAGCCGCTCAGAAAGGCTTTAAACGCCTGGCCAATGGCCTGCGGGTGCTGAAAGCCATGGAGTACGTACCCGAGGAAGGGGTACCTCTGGATGAGAAGAAGATTGAAGACATCAAAAAATCAGTAGCGGGTTTCTACGACGGGATGAACGACGACCTGAACACCGCCGTGGCCATTGCCCACCTCTTCAACCTGTTGAAGTACGTAAACATGCTGTACATGAATCAGCTGAAACCAGCCGCGCTGGGCGAAGAGGTGTTTGGTGAATTGAAAGAGAAGTTCGTGATTTTCTTCGAAGAGGTACTGGGCCTGCAGGAAGAACCCGCCGAAGGCAACGCCGTGCTGACCGGGATGCTGAGCCTCTACCGCGAATACAAAGCCATGCAGCAGTACGACAAAGTAGACGAAATTCGTTCTTACTTCAAAAATCAGGGCCTCGTCATCCGTGACATGAAACACCGGATCGACTGGGCGTATGAAGAATAATTGTGATTAAGTGAATGAGAGATTGAGTGAGTAAGGTTGATAAGTAAGTCTTTGTATCTACTTTTAATTCCTTTACTCATATAAATTTTAACTCAAAACATTCTCTCAATCACTCAATCTCACAATCACAATTAATTATGCGCAACCGACAAACCTATATCGCGTACATTCTCCTGGCCGTTTTTTTGCTTGGCGGGTTGGGGTATTTGTTGTTGCCTTACCTGTACGAAAGCAGAAGCACTACTTCCACTTCATCGGAGAGTACGGGAGCGTCTGCACCGCTGTTTGTGAAGGAAGGGGAGGTGACTTTTCTGAGTGAAAAAGGGGATACGATCCGGAAAATTGATGTAGAAATTGCTGCCGATGATGCCGAGCGGGCCCGCGGCCTGATGTACCGCCCTTATATGCCAGATTCAGTGGGGATGCTCTTTATTTTTGAAAATGCTGAGCCGCAAGCTTTCTGGATGAAGAATACGCACATTCCCCTGGATATTATTTATGTGGATCAAAACAGGAAAATCGTTTCTATCCAGAAAAACGCCCGGCCTTACAACGAGGAAAGCCTGCCTTCCTTCGGCGATGCGCAGTACGTGGTAGAGGTCAATGCGGGCTTTACCGATCGGTATGGCATCGAGGCAGGGGATCAGATCCGGTTTTGAAGCTCAGGCGGCCAGATCACCCGGTTTGATGTTCAACGCTTCCAGGATTTGCCTAAGTTCTTTGAGCTGTTTTTCCCGCCGGTATTGGTATTGCACCAGCATCATATCTTCCCGATCTCCTTTCCGTTGATGCAGTTGAATCATTTCATCCGTTGATTTTATCTGTTCCAGTAAGTCGGCGGCCCGGATTATCCTCTCATCGGTCAATTCCAATTCTTTCATAGCTTGTTATTTTTTTATCTCTATCTTTTCATAGGGTTTTAAATACCCTCGTATGTCAAAATTAAATTCCATTACTCACAACTGATTGTTTAGGGCTACCTTTGAATGCGTACTGAAAAATAAATCTAACGATTAAAAATGAATCTTTGCCCAACCCGTTACATATTGAGACCAGATGGTTCTACTTTTGGAAATTAAAAAACAAGTTTCCTATACAAATGACCATAAACTCTTCCCTAATTTTTCGCTCGCTCGCTCTCATCACCCTCCTGGCTGGCATTGGACTTTCCTGTACTACCAAAGATTCTTCCGAAAGTACCTCTGAGCAAACCACCGCCATGGCCCCTGCACCTACCTTCAATGCCGATTCGGCCTATACCTTTGTGGAAAAGCAGGTGGCTTTCGGCCCGCGGGTACCCAATACCACGGCCCACACCCAAACCGGGGACTATCTGGTGGAAACACTGAAAGAGTACGGATTCACGGTGACCGAGCAGCCTTTTGTGGCTACCACCTACGATGGCAAGAAGCTCAACGCCCGTAACATCATCGGCAGTTATAATCCGCAGGCGGGTAAGCGCATCATGCTGGCGGCGCACTGGGACTCGCGCCCCTTTGCTGACGAGGACTCTACCCGTAAAACCCAGCCCGTGCCGGGCGCCAACGATGGTGCCAGCGGGGTAGGCGTACTGCTTGAAATTGCGCGCGTGATTCATGCCGCTTCCAATAAGCCGGATATTGGCCTGGACCTGATGTTTTTTGACGCCGAAGACTGGGGTAACTCCGAGGTGGCCAGCGACGAATTTGGTGGTTTCTGCCTTGGCTCGCGTTACTGGGCCGAAAACCGGCATATCCCAAACTATACGGCCTACTTTGGAGTTTTACTGGATATGGTGGGTGCCAAAGGGGCCACCTTCCCCAAGGAGGGATACTCCACCCGTAATGCCAACGAGGTTGTGCGTACCGTTTGGAACACGGCAAGTAAGCTGGGATACAGCAACTACTTCCTGGATCAGCAGGGCCCGGCCATTACCGACGACCACGTGCCTGTAAACCAGATAGCCAAGTTTCCGATGATCGATATTATCCATACGCGGGTAAACGATCTGAGCCGGACATTCTTCGACCACTGGCACACTACGGGTGATACCATGGAAAATATTGACCGGAATACCCTGAAAGCAGTTGGTCAGACACTATTGCAGGTGCTGTACAATGAAGCACAGCCTGTTATGTAAGCTATGATGAATCAAATGAAGAATATTGCTTTTGCTGCGGTACTCACCGCGCTTTTCTCTTCGTGCGCCCCCGTGCCCGATACTCTGGGAAGCCTGGATCTGGCGAAGTGGCGGGAGGATCGTAACGCCTGCGGAGGGGTGCGTGCAACGCTGGTAGAGGACTTCAAAGCCGAGCAGGAGCAGCTAATGGGTAAGTTTGCCGACGACGTAGGGCAGCTACTCGGCCGGCCGGATATACACCAATTGGGGAGCCGCAATCAAAAATTTTACGTGTACTTTCTGGAAAAGGGGCCGCAGTGCGAGGACGTCACCAAGCCATCATCAGCCGAGAAAGTCATCCTCCGGTTCAATGCGGTGGGTCTGCTGGCTGAGATAACGTATCAGAAAGACCTTCCCAACGAAGGTCAGAGATAAAATTTCTTGCGGAGAATCATCTCCTCTACCACTTCCGGCACGAGGTAGCGGATAGAACGCCCCTGCCGCAAAGCTTCCCGAATGTAAGTGGCCGAAATATCCAGTAGCGGAGCGGGCACAAAGGCGACCTGTGGGTGATTCTCAAAGCCATGCGGTGCGGCATTTGGACGGGGGTATACATAAAGGCCTACGTATTCCAGAATCTTCTCGTGGTTCTTCCAGTTTGGAAATTGGGCAAGATTGTCCTCACCCATGATGAGTTTGAACTCATGCTGAGGATTTTTTTCCAACAATCGAATCAGCGTATCGATCGTATAGCTGGGCTTTGGCAGGTGAAACTCAAAGTCAGTAGCTTTGAGGCGGGCATTGTCGGCAATGGCCCGCTCTACCATGTCGAGGCGGTCAAACTCGTGCAGTAGACTTTTATTTTTCTTGAATGGATTTTGCGGGCTCACCACAAACCACACCTGTTCGAGGTCAGTGGCAGTAGCCATGGTGTTGGCAATGATCAGATGCCCGATGTGAATGGGGTTGAACGACCCGAAAAACAAGCCAATCTTCATTGAATGAAATCTTCTACCAGTTTTTCGGCCTTGCGCAGCGTCAGTTCCAGATCGTCGTTGACGAGTACCTCGTCAAATTCGCTTTCGAAGCTTAGCTCGTAGCGTACCTTGGCAAGGCGGGTCGCCATTGTGGCCTCAGTTTCGGTACCGCGGCTATTGAGGCGCCGTTTGATTTCTTCTTCCGAAGACACCTTCACAAAGATAGCAAGAGCGCTGTCGCCGTAGGCTTCTTTCAGTTTGAGGCCTCCCTTCACATCCACATCAAATACTACCTGCTTTCCTTCGGCCCACAGGCGTTCTATCTCCACTTTCAGCGTTCCGTAGTAGTTGCCGGCGTACACTTCCTCCCACTCGGCAAAATCCTGATTGGCAATATGCTTTCGAAAGTCGGCTACCGACAGGAAGTAGTAATCACGACCATCTACCTCATACTCGCGGCGCGGACGGGTACAAGCAGATACGGAAAATGCCAGATGTTGGGGAAATTTGGTCAGCAGATGCCTGACAATGGTAGTCTTACCAGAACCGGACGGTGCAGAGAAAATAAGAAGCTTTCCTTTCACCTTGGTCAAATCAGTAGTTGAGTTGTGCTTTGATGGCGGCTACCAGCTTTTCGGGGCAGGGGCGGCGTTCCACTTTGCTATGGAGTGCGTCTTTGATGCATTTTTCGAGTTGGAAGGTCTGGATACAGGGCATACATTTATCCATATTAAGCCTGAAATGCTCCTTCTCTTCTTCGTTGGCCTCGCCGTCCAGCAGGGCCTGAATCATTTTCATGCACTCGGTATGATGCTCGCAGTGATGCTTCATGGGCTGCTCCTGCTTGGCTCCGGCAGCTTCTGATGTTTTAGATGATACATTCATCGCAGTGATAGGTAATTTGTAAAACCAGTGGTAGTGTTACAGTTGTACCTTATAACCGCAATGCCTGCAAAAAAAGTTTCAAGCATCAGGCATCATACCCCATCGAACCCGCATAATTTTTCAATTTCTCTTTCAGGAGATTACGGGCACGGTGCAGCCGCGAGCGCACGGTGCCGATGGGGATGTCCAGTATTTTGGCCATTTCCTCGTAGGTGAATCCTTCTATATCACAAAGAATGATGACCGTCCGAAAATCAACCGGGAGCGAATTGAGAGCATTGGCCACCTCGTCGCCGATCAGATCCTGCACGGCGTCGGCCCTCAGGTCAACGGTATGCGAGGTATCGGCTGCGTCCTCGGAGTTGTAGGTAGTTTCTACTTCCTGGTAGTCTACCTTGGAAGGCTCTTTGCTTTTCTTACGGTAGTCGTTGATAAAGCTGTTTTTCAGAATCCGGAAGAGCCACGCCTTGGCGTTGGTACCCTGCTCAAAAGACGAGATGAACCGGAAGGCTTTCAGGTAGGTATCCTGAACCAGATCGTTGGCATCGTCTTCATCAGTGGTAAGCCGGAAGGCGAAATTATACATAGAATCTATATGCGGCATGAACTCACGATTGAAGACCTCGTATTTCTGGTCGTCCGTGTAGCCTTTTTTCATAGGTGCTTCTGACATGGTAACTGACATAGGAATGCACAATTTACAAATTTAAAAACTAGCACCAAACTCCGCCTGATAGTACTTGATGAACGGCGTCTGGGCTCAATCAGCAGCAGTTTATCGCTATGGAAAGCAGCCCCGGGCTTACTGTACAAACTATAAACCGGGCAAATGGTTTTTTGATAAATAGCAGATTGAATCTAATAGAGTATCAAAATTCGCGCCAGCCAGCAGGCAACCAGCCAAATTGTCAGAGTGCAAATACTATCTCTTGGTAAACAACTGAATGACCACTATTAGAAATGTGGTAAACAGCGCGCTGGCGAAGATTCGTAAAAGTGTATAACCAAACATTCCGAAATGGCTCATTTCTACAAAAAACAGCATGGCGTGATGAACCAGCACCAGCGGAAAAAGGTAGGTCAGGTAGCCCGCCATACCCAGCTCGCTGAGAGAGATTTCTACGCGGTCGGCGCTGCCTTTAGTTTCGAGTTGGAGCTGAATCCAGAACGGACGCAAGTACGCTACCAGCAGCGTGGCGGCGGCGTGCATGCCCAGGGTGTTGTAAAAAACATCCACCAGTAGTCCCGAGGCAAAGCCGAGAAAGAGTAGAAAAGTACGGTTTACCTCGGCGGGAAGAAGTAAAATCGCAGCTACGTATACGAAGCAAAAGGAGTAGTTGAACAGTACAATATTGCGGAGAATAAGTACCTGCAATACCATATAAAGCAGAAACCACAGGGAGTACTGTATTATCTCGCGCAGGCTCATTGGCGTTCTTGTTCTAGGGGTTGGGTTAGTTTTTCCTGCTCCGGCCGCAAACTGTTTTGAACAACGTACACGTACGAAAGGCTCCGGAAATCAGTAGCTACGTTGAGCTCGATGTCGTAGAAAGTCTGATCTGAGCGTACTTCAACGCTCTTGACGGTACCTACCATAATGCCAGGGGGGAATACGGCATTATAGTTGGAGGTGACCGCGGTGTCACCCTTCTCAACCTTTTTGTACCTCGATACGTCCATGAGTGAGATGGTGCCGGGGTCTTTGCCCTGCCAGCGCGCCGGGCCTATCTCCCCGCTACGTACCAAACGCGATGACACCATAAACTGCGAGTGAAGAATAGACGTGATCAGTGAAAAATGCTCCGAGCATGAGCGTACCTTGCCCACTACCCCAGTGGCCGATATGACGCCCATACCGGGGCGGATGCCGTCGGCACTGCCTTTGTCGATCGTTACGTAGTTGTTGGCACGGCTGGTTTCGGTCATGATCACCTTAGCTACGGTGAAGTTGAACCGGTTGGCAAAAACAGAGTCAGGCGTGTAGCTGGCGGGAGCATCGGTTGGGTTTTGCTCCTGCAGCTGAGACACCAGGGCGTTCAGTTTCAGATTTTCCTGGGCGAGGTTTTCGTTGATCTCCCGCAGGTGCACATACTCCCGCACGGAGTTGGACACCGAGAGTGCCCTGGCTACATAAAAATTGGAAGTATTGAAGTAGGTAGCACTCCAATACGAGTTACTCTGGACGATCAGCCAAAAACTGAACACTTCCAGCAGCACGAACAAAATAAAATTTCGGTTCCGGGAAAAGAACTCAACGAGTTGAAACATGAGCCAAAAAGCCACAGCAGCCAGGCACAACCATAAGCGTGGTTGTGTACCTGCCGCCTAACGTTTATTTCCTAGGTAATGAGTACAGGCTTGTATAATTCCAGATTTTTCAGGACATCGCCCGTTCCAATCACAACGGCCTTCAGGGGCTCGTCTGCTACGTGGATAGGCAGCTTGGTTTTGGTAGCCAGTCGCTTGTCCAGGCCATGTAGCAAGGCACCGCCACCGGTAAGGTGGATACCGTTGCGGTAGATGTCCGCCGAAAGTTCGGGTGGAGAAATTTCCAGCGCCTTCATGACAGCCTCTTCAATTTTAGAAATGGACTTATCAAGGGCGTAGGCAATCTCGCTGTAAGTAACTTTGATCTCCTTAGGAATTCCTGTCATAAGGTCACGGCCCCGGATTTCGTAGTCGGCCGGTGGGTTTTCCAGCTCTGGCATCGCCGAGCCAATAGCGATTTTGATCATTTCGGCCGAGCGCTCTCCGATCAGCAGGTTGTGCTCGCGGCGCATGTAATCTACAATATCGCGGGTAAAAACATCGCCGGCAATACGCACCGACTGTTCGCACACAATACCCGAAAGGGCAATGACGGCGATTTCGGTGGTACCTCCGCCAATATCCACAATCATGACCCCGTTGGGCTG
>CATMVR010000083.1 GCA_950075905.1 uncultured Persicitalea sp.
GCGGGTAGCTATACCGTGAAGATTACAGGCTCAGGTGCCTGCGCCCAGCAGAGCGTGACCAGCTCCGCCGCCCAGCTTAACGTCAACGAGCCGGTGGTGATCAGCACCCAGCCCGCCGCCCCGCAGGTCTGCGAAGGCGCACCTGCCCAGTTCTCCGTAACGGCTGGTGGCACCATCACCGGATACCAGTGGTACCGTAACGGCGCGGCCATCGCCGGCGCCACCGGCGCCAGCTACCAGCTCACGGCTTCGGCCAGTAATAACGGCGATAAGTTCAAAGTTGAAGTACTTGGCCCCTGCGGCAACGTCACGAGCGCAGAGGTCGCCCTGACGGTTGACCTGCTACCGGTAGTGACAGTTCAGCCCCAGGGGGCTACGAAATGCGCCGGACAGGAATACACCTTCGGCGTCACGGCTACCAACGCGGGTGGGTACCAGTGGATGCAGGATGGCGCCGACCTGGCCGAAGAGGCCGGACGCATCTCCGGCAGCCAGACCGCCTCGCTGAAAATCTCCAACCTCTGCCCTAGCTGCGACGCGGGTAGCTATACCGTGAAGATTACAGGCTCAGGTGCCTGCGCCCAGCAGAGCGTGACCAGCTCCGCCGCCCAGCTCACCATCAACGAACCGGTGGTGATCAGCACCCAGCCCGCCGCTCAGCAGGTATGTGAAGGCGCTGGCGCCAGCTTCACCGTGGCCGCCAGTGGCACCATCACCGGCTACCAGTGGTACCGCAACGGCGCGGCCATCGCCGGAGCCACCGGCGCCAGCTACCAACTTGCGGCTTCAGCCAGTAACAACGGCGATAAGTTCAAAGTAGAGGTCCTGGGCCCCTGCGGCAACATTACCAGCAGCGAGGTCGCCCTGATAGTGATCTCCGTGGCTCCACCTACGATCGCTACTAACAAACCGGACGGATTATGTACAGGAGAACAGGCCTTGCTAACCTCTACTGGCTGTGCCGGTACGGTCAACTGGTTTGTCGATGGTCAGCCAGTTGCCACTGGTGAAACATTCACGACGCAGCGCCCGGGGGTATATACCGCTACCTGTACCCGTCAGAGCTGTACCTCAATCACGACCAGCAATCCTATTTCGGTGGTACAGCACGGATCACTGGAATATGCTTCTTCGCTTAAAGATATTACCTGTTTTGGCTACCAGGACGGTGCAATCACCCTGTTCCCTTCCGGATCTGCGGGCGCTCCGTACACAGTTGTGTGGACCAACCGCAACGGCGCAACGGGTCCTACTGCCGATGGCCTGGCGGAAGGGACCTACCAGTTTACCATCAAGGACCGCATTGGCTGTTCCCTTTCCGGAAGCCAGACGCTGAAGCAACCCAGCAAGCCGAATGCTTCCTTACAGGCAAAAGATATAAGCTGTTTCGGAAAACAGGATGGTACCGTTGTGCTGACCGCCCGAAGCGACCACGGAAATTTTACCTACCGGATCAACGATGGTATTCCTGTAAGCTTCCCGGGAGAATCCGTTACATTGTCCCCTCTCGGAAAAGGGACGTACACCATCAGTATAGCTGATGGGAAAAACTGTGAAGTACTGGCTCCTGCCTCCGTTGTCATCAATGAGCCGACGGCCGTCGTTACCCAGCTCGTAGCGGCACTCAACCCCCGCTCATACCAATCAAAAGACGGATCGATGGAAGTAGGTGTTACGGGGGGCCTCCTCCCCTACTCCGTACGGTGGTCAGATACTGCGGGTACAGACATAACCAGCCAGAGTAAAACCACCGAAACCCCCAACGGCATTACCAGCAGGCTGTTTCCCGTAGACGGAGGCACCTATAAGGTTGTAGTAAAAGATCGTAATGGATGTGAGCAGATGCAAGAGGCAACCCTGATAACGCCCAAGCGTATAGAAATTACCGCCAGGGTGGATTCGATCAGTTGCTTCGGGCAAAAAGATGGGAAAATTTCCGTCACCGTAACGGGAGGAGTAGCCTATCCGGGACAGACTCCCTACCAAACCCAATGGCTGCGCCAGGTAGGCAGTGGTACCAAAGATACACTGACAAGCACCGGATTTGCCCTGAATAACCTGACGCCCGGCCTGTACGAAGTGGTGGTTTCTGACGCTAACCTGATTTCGGAAACGGTACTGGTTAGATTAACCGAGCCGGCTTTGCTTACTTCCAAAGTAAATAAAGTAGTGCCGAACTACTGTCTGTCGCAGCCCCTGGGCGAAGCAACCCTCATCATAGCCGGAGGGCGTGCCCCCTATACAACCACCTGGAATGGTACCACCGTGAGCACTTCTACGTTCAGTAAACTTCCTACGGGCACGCATACCCTTTCGGTATCCGACGCTTCCGGATGCCAGACTACCAGTCAGGTAATCATTGCGGATAGCTCTACTGCGTACAGTGTAGGAGTTAGCTACACGCTACCTACCTGCTACGGACGGTGTGACGCCATACTAACCTCTGAGGTAAAAGGGGGAACGGCACCCTACCAGTATGCATGGGCCGGATATACCGGTGCCTCCTCCCGCCTGACGGGCATTTGCGGCACCGGGCAGACCGAACTAACCATTACTGATAGCAAAGGATGTATTCTCAAATCGAAACCCGTAGCCCTTACGTCGCCGGACCCCAGGCCCCTGGACCTGACGAAAGAGCTGGAAGTATGTCCCACCCAGCCTTTCTCTCTAAATGCCTCCTCCGCCACCTGGGGAAAAAGCTTTACCTGGGCCTACCCCAATGGGACTCTGAAGCAGGGAGCTATTGTACAGGCAGACTCGCTGGGAGTATACGAGATTACCATCCTGGATGAAAAGAGCTGCGGGGGCAAGCAGCAGATTACGGTGAAGCCCTTCGCGTACGTCAAGCAGCTCTTCACCGTATCCAGCCAGGCAGAGGTAAACAAGCCGGTAGTGTGTGTCGACCTTACCAATCCGGTCCCCAGCAGCATCCGCTGGCAATACACCGGAGGAGAACTAGTGAAACAGGATGCCTTCAGCATCAAACTACGCTTCCCGCGGGTAGGCACCTACCAGATTAAGGAGCTGGTGACCATCGACAACTGCGAATATCCGCTCACGAAAACCATCGAAATAAAGGAATCTGTCAATAACGGTGGGTTTCCGCTGCCGGTGGGCATGGCGCCTTTCCAGGTGGAAGTGATGGGTAATCCAATTCGAAACAACCGATTGAATCTGTCGATAGACAACGATGCCAACGAAGACTTCACCGTGACGTTGTACACCTCATCGGGTGACCGGGTGATTCTGCAAAAGAGCTTTACCAACCATGGCTCCAATCCCGTAAGCCTGGAACTGGCAGACCTGCAGATGATCGACGGTATCTATATTCTGAACGTCGTCACGCCTACCACGAAAATAGCCAAAACTTTGCTCATCAGCCGATAGCCTACTCAATAGCCGTTCGACATCAAACCATTCATCTCATGAGCCAGCATACTGCCTGCCGCCTCCGGCAGGCCTACTTCCTCTGCCTGCTTTTAGTGACCGCCGGGTCCTTCGTCCGGGCCCAGTCGGTCGATCTTGAAACGATCGCCAAAGCCAAACCCCTGGCGCTATCCGGAAGCCTGGGAGGCACCGCCCTTTTTATGGGCGGATTGCCCACCAACACCGGGCCGTACAATTACTTTCTGCGCGGCAACCTCAACCTGAACTTCTTCGGGAGCGTGAACGTACCCCTTACCTTCAACTATTCCGACCGCCGGGTGGAGTTGTCCCAGGGGTATTCGTTCAATCAGTTCAGCATTAGCCCGTCGTACAAGTGGGCGCGGGCGCATATCGGCACCAACTACATGACCTTTTCACCCTATACACTCAATGGCCATCAGTTTGTCGGGGGGGGACTTGAACTCACCCCCAACAAATGGCGCGTACAACTCATGGGAGGACGCCTGCTGCGAGCCCAGTATACCGACACTACCAACACCGGCCCCACCTACCGCCGCATGGGCTATGGCTTTAAGGCGGAGTATAATCCGGGCAACTACCTACTGGGACTAACCCTATTCAAGGCCTATGACGTAGCCAGTACCCTGCCGCTGCTCAACCGCCAGTTTCAGAATCAAGTGATCAACCCTAAGGACAACATGGTGGTGAGCGTCAACTTTGGCACCACGCTGTTTCACGCCTTGCAGGTCAACGCCGAATACGCCAACAGCGTCATTACCAACGACCAGGCTCCCGAATACGTCAGGGTTCCTATCCGCTCGCTGGCGGGGCTGTTCATGCGGGGCAATGCCACCACCCAGTCCTACAATGCCTTCAAGGGTAGCGTAAACTACAACATTGCGTCCACCCATACACTCATCGGCCTAGGCTACGAGCGCATCGATCCGGGCTATTCTACTCTGGGCGGCTACTACTTTGTAAACGACCTGGCCAACTATACCCTTAATTTTAGTCAGCAAATGCTGAAAGGGCACCTGAGCCTGGGAGGCAGCCTGGGCTACCAGGAGGACGATATTCTGCGCCGCAAGGCTAACCGCCAGAACCGGATCGTGGGCGCCCTGAACCTGAACGCCACCGTTGGCGACAAGCTGAGCATGGGTCTGAACTTCTCCAATTTCCGCTCGTACCGCTTCCTGAACGATACCTACTCGCAGCTGGTGCGGGTACCGGGGCAGATCATCGATACGCTATCCTATGCCATGGTGTCCCGCACCCTGGGCTACAACGTCAACCGGTTACTTCGTAAAACCGAGCAGCGGGAGTCCTCCCTCAGCTTCACGGCCAGCTATATCAATTCAAACAACCGGCGGGCTAACCTACGCGACTCCACCGGCACCGTAAACATCCTGAACTCCTCTCTGACGTATACCCTGGGTTTTCCGCAGCAGAAAGCATCCGTCAGCACCAGCCTTACTTACTTCCGCAACATGCTGTACTCGGGCACCATTCAGGGGGTAGGGCCTACGGTGGGTTTACAAAAATCCGTGGCTGACAACTTCACCACGTCGCTCAACCTGTCGGCGCTCTCGGTCAGTACATCCATGCGCGAAACGCTACCAGCCCGGTCAATTGCCCTCAACGCGCAGGCTATGGCTAACCTCCGGGTCGGGAAAAGACACAATTTCAACGCCAATGCAGGACTGGTACGAACTCAGATCAATACCTACTTCAACGGCAACATAGGCTATCACTTTACCTTCTAGATCAGTTTGACTGTGACTATCTATTCACGACTTTCCATGTACAGGCTGCGGGCCCTGGCTACCCTCTTTCTGATTTCGCTGGTGGGTATCACTGCTGCCAGCGCCCAGGAGTTTTTTCCCGTGGTGGCGCGCTTTACGCAGCTGCCGCCTTACCCGGTCTATCTGGCCGATTTCAGCAATCCTTCCCAGACCAACCTCTCGATTCAGGTCCAGCAAAACGACCGTACCCTGGCCTCGCGGGCTTTCCGAATCCGGATCTACATCGAAGGGCAGGGCTTCCGCATCCAGAGTACCGATGTAGTGCAGGGCGAACCTCCCCTGACGCTCAGTTTCGGACAGGTGTACAACCTTCCGGCCGACCAGGTAGCCAACTACTTCAAGCAGTACAATCTGCAGGTAAGCCCTGAGCAGTACCGGCGGCCCTTCAACGAGGGCGCTTTCCGGTTCGGCGTCGAGATCATCGACTACCAGACCAACCGCCCCATTTCGGGCATTCAGTGGGCCAATCCGGTCTGGATTACCATCAACGAGCCGCCCGTATGGGTGATGCCCCAGAACCAGCTATCTATGGAGCCCATGACACCCCAGAACGTAACCTTCCAATGGGCCCCAAGGCATACCAACGTCAGCGATGTGGAGTATGAGTTCACTATGACGGATCTGCTGATCAACGGGTCGTTCAACGGCAATGTCCAGAACCTCTTTCTGGCGCAGCCTGCCTACTACACCACCCGTACCCGCAGTACCACACTCAACTACAACGCCACGTTTCCGCCGCTGATCCCCGGCCGGGTGTATGCCTACCGCGTGCAGGCCATAGCTAAGCGCGGGCGCGAAGACGTGGGTGTATTCCGGAACAACGGCTTCTCCGAGATTCAGCACTTTACCTATGGCACCCGCCTGCTGCCCCCTACCCAGCTCCGGGCCAGCTGGGACCAAGCCAACAAGCAGGCCGCTTTTTCGTGGCGGGGAGAACCCGGGCACAAATCTTTCCTCGTAGAATACGCCGAGAAAGGCGCCAACAACTGGCAGAGCAGTCCGTCTCTCGGGGTAGGTACGGGTTCGTTTGCCCTTACATCGCTCAATCCGTCGCGAAACTACCAGTTGCGGGTCTACGGTATCAACGAGAAGAACGAACGGGCTGTGTCGACAACCGTTGACCTGGAAAGCAACGACATCGCCGCCTTTGTAAAAGCGGAGGGCGTCAAAAAAGACAACAGCGAGTACAAGGGCGTGGCTAAGACCGATAGCGCCAAACTCAAAAAGCAGGACCCCACCTGCGAAAAGCCCGGCCTGGCCATCGACGCCGGAACTTCCTACGAGCCCAAGTCGGCCGATGTGCTCACGGCCGGAAATTTCAGGTTCCTCAACGCCGGTGATAAGAAAGGCGTGCTGCAGTGGAGTATTCCTTTTGCCGAAGAGCTGAAACTTCCCGTTAAAAAAGTAAACATCTGGGCCGAGATGGACGACAAAGCGGCCTTCAATGCCGACAAGCAACTGAAAGAAGGTACGATCAAGATCACTTACAATGCCGAAAAACTAAAAGAGCTCAAACGCGTCTCGGACAAAATCCCCTATGAGGATCTGATGGGCGATGGCATAGGCAAAAAGCTCGATTCGGTAAGCACCCAGCTCAACGGCTATATCGCCAAAGGTCAGGCCCTGGGGCGCTCGCTGATCACCTACTCGGAGCTGCAAAAGAAATGGGGCACCTACAAAGAGAATCTGGATACGCTCAACCAGCTCTACGCGGTCAAGGATAGCCTGCTGGCCCAGGGAATCAATAACATGAAGAAAAAGCTGGACGGCGACAAGAAGGATGATAAAAAGGCAGACAAAAAAGCGGACAAGAAGGAAGAAAAAAAGGGCGCCGCCGAGGTGAAAGACAAGAAAGACGATAAGAAGAAAGACGAAAAGAAGAAGGAAGAGCTGACCCGCGGAGCCAAAGAGCAGCTCAAAGAGAAAATAGCCGCGCTGGAGCTCCGACTCAAAGACACCAAAAAGGAGCGGAAACACGTCAACAAGCTGAAAAAGCTGGTGGACGACACCTCCGAGGCAGCTACGAAAGAACTCAAAGCCCTGGACCCCCGCAAAGCTTTGAAAGAAGGCTACCTCACCGACTACCCCAAGAAGTTTCAGGAGGTATACGACCAGGACCCGAAGGAGGTGTCTTTCAAAATCCTTAAAGAAATATTCAACCAGTTTTACAACGGCTCAATTGGTGGAGCGAGAATCAACTTCAACTAAGCCTTTTGTCAGTACACAGTTATGAAGACCTCTTTAATAGCAATAATCACCCTACTCTGGGGCTTGGCACCGGCCCTGGCGGGCGATAGCGAACCCGCCGGCCAGATGGCCCTTAAACGAAGAATTGTTACCACGCTCATCGGCGACCTGCGGCAGCAGTACGGCGCCGCCTCCATCCGGGCATCCGGCCTGAACGGCTACCCCATGAAGGGGCCGGCCAGAGTTGCCAAAGACGATAAGAAAGAGAAAGACGGGCAGAACTCCGAGTCGGCTACCAAAGCCAAAGAGCTGTTTGAGAAGCTGGAGAAAGGCAAAAAAGATCTTCCCGATTACCGGACCGATGCCGCGGTGGAGTTTCCGCTGCTGGTAAACCTGGTTACGGAAGGCAACAAGCAGGTGGCGCTCTGTTTCAATGATGTAAAAATCTACCCCGGGTACAGTGAGATATCCATGTTCCTGAAAATACGGGTCGGCAGCTATACTTTTTTCTTTGGCGCCGACAAGCTCAAATACCGCGAAAACAGCGAAGGAGGCTTTTTTGAAAGCGGCCGGCTGGTGCTGCTGGGCGACGCCACCTACAAAACCAAAAGCTACTCGTACATTCTCAAAGGGGGCGATATAAAGGACAACAGCAACTTCGGCGATGCAACCTCGGTCTACTACAATTGCGGCAAGTTCGAAACTATGAAATTGGGGGGCGAACTATGGCTAAACCCCGAGTACTTCATACCGCTGGACAAAAAGGGCAAGCCGGTGAAGGATTCCACCGAGCGGGTCATTACCAAGCTGAATGTGAGCCTCGACTTGTCCAACAAGTTTCAAAACCTGGACAAGCTCATTCTGAAACTAAACTTCTCTCCTTTTGCCCTCAAAGCATATAAGGACAAAGTAGGCTTCAAGGTAGATAACATCATACTGGACTTAAGCGAAACCGATACTCCCGAGGGAGTTACCAAAACGCTGGCTGAGGTAGACGGTGCCTATACCGCAAAAGAGGACAAGGGTAAAAAAGGCAAGCAGTGGACCGGCCTTTACATCGAGAAGCTGGACGTGTACCTGCCCGAAGAGCTGAGTGGAAAGGCCAAGGGCGACTCGGCCAAAACGGAGAAAAAAGAAGAAAAGCCCCTCCGGTCGTTTTCAGCCTCGAACGTGGTAATCGGCGATGTAGGCCTGACGGCCTCCTTCAAAGGATTCAATGTGGTTCGGCTGAACGACGAACGCCCCATCTCTAAGTGGGATATGTCAGTAGATACCGTGCAGATCAGCTTCATCAACTCCACCTGCCAAAAGTTTGTCATGAAAGGAATGGTCAATATACCCCAGGACGAGACACTCGCCAGCTGTGAAAGTGGTGGGGAGGGAGACAAAAAAGAGGAAAAGAAAGACTCCGCTGCCAAGCCAGACAAAAGCAAGTCGCTGCTCCTGGCCTATGCGGGCGCCGTAGGCATCAGCGCTAAAGAAAACAGCTACGCCCTGGCCGTAAAGTTTGAGAAAGACCGGAAGTTTGGCTTTCTCGGAGGAGAGGCTGTCCTCAAAGCCAACTCAGCCGTGGAGCTGAAGCTGACCAAAGAGAGCGGCAAAAATGCCACCTTCGAAGCCAGGGCTACCCTGAACGGCACCTGGTCCTTTGCCATCAAACCCAAGGATGCCACGACGAAGGACATTGATAAACCCACGGAAGGATGCCCTACGAAGGATACATCCAAGGATGTCGCATTCCGTAATGTAGCCTTTACCGATTGCGAGTTCATGACCACCTCGCCCTACTTCAAAATAGGCAGTTTTGCTTACTCCGACACATCCAGCAAGTTCAACGACTACCCGGTGTTTATCGAAAAGTTTGAAGTAAAAACCCTGGCAGCAAAAGGAGAAACTGCGAAGGATGACAAAAAGGCCGAGGCCAGGGATAGCAAAGACGCAAAAGACGAGAAGAAGGACGCCAAAGTGGCCGAAAGTAAGGAGCAGCAGCTGGCCGTCAATGTGGTATTCAGGGTGTCGCTGCTGGAAAAATCACTCAGCGGCAAGGGCGACATCGGGCTCGTATTCGACTACGGCGAAAAAGATGAGAAGTTCCGGTTTGCCTACAATAGCCTGATCATGAAAGAAGTGGAGCTGAAAGGTGATTTCAGTGCCTTCAAGTTTGACGGAGGACTCAAAAGCATGAAAAAAGACCCCGACTACGGCGACGGCTTCATGGGACGCCTCACCATGCTCATCGGCAAGGAAGACCCCACCACCATCAGGATGAACGCCATCTATGGCATCAAGGCCCCCGTAGGCCGGTACTTCTACCTGGATGGATCGTACGCCAACCCCAATGCCCCGCTGAAAAAGTTCGAAACCAAGAATCTGCAGGTCAACGGCCTTGCGGCAGGGCTGGCCATCAAAATGGCCCCTACCAATGAGCAGTCCGACTTTTCGGTGTTCAAAAAGAAGTTTGTACCTCAGAGCGGAAGGTACTCCCTGATCGTGGGCGCGCCTTTCTCCAACATCAAAACCAAACCCGGCGACCTCTTTGACGGCAATGCCCTGCTTACCGTCAACATCGGTGGCTCCTACGGCATAGCCAGTGTGCTGGCCTACGGGGATGTACGGGTCAAAGCCAAGAGCTACGAGGTACCTTCGGAAGAAAACATGAAGGCTGGCTTTGCGGCTTCGGCCAAAGGCGTGGCCGAGGGCGGCGGTGCCAAAACCCTCAGCGAAAGCAAGACCAAAGCCAGCGAGGCCGACGGCAAGAAAGACCCCAAGTCCGGGTCCTTTGTGGCGAACATCGGCGCCGAACTGGACCTCGAAAAGGGCGGACTCTTCATCGACGGCGTGGCTTACCTGGACATGGGCGCGCTGAAAGGAGCCTACGAGAACAACAAAATGGGTGATATCACCATGTACCTGGGCAAAGAGGGCTTCTACTCCTGGGTAGGTACGCCCACCAAACCCCTGGCGGCTCAGTTTGAAATCACCCAGGGTACCTACATCCGGGGAGACGCCTACCTCGACCTGGGCCGCCTGCCGCCCGCCGACCAGCTGGTGCGCAAGTACCCCGACGGACTGACCAGCCAGCTGCAGGTAGCCAACACCAAGGCGGCCGAGCGCGGCTACCCCAAGTTTGAACTTTTTCAGCCCGATAATGTATCGGGCAAAATGAGCGCCAAAAACGGCATGCTAATCGGGGCCTCTCTCACCATGGACAACCGCGAGTACCGGTATGATCCTTTCTACGCCCGCATCGGCGGTGGCGTAGGCTTCGACATCGTGGTTAGCTCCTACGACAACGCCCTCTGCTCATCGGGAGCCCGTATCGACGGGGTGTACGGTTCGGGGCAGTTTTACCTCTACGCCAACGTAACCGCCGGCGTGGAGATTCCGAAATGGAAGTGGTTTGGCCCCTGGCGGTTTGACGTAGGCGACCTCAACGGCCTGGTTATTGGCAAGGCGGGGGTACCTTCGCCCTTCTACATGGATGGCCTGCTTTATGGCAAGTATGTCAAAAAGCTGCAACTGCTGGGGTACGAACGGACGCTGATCGACAAGGAGTTTTTCTTCAAAATCAACCTGGGGCAGGAATGTACCCCCAACCTCATCACTCCTACCGCCGAAAAACGAGCCTCTGACATCGAGGAGGGCATCATCTGGCCGGGCCACGAGTTTAAGAAAGAGCAGAAGATTTATTCCAAGAATAAGGACTTCTACATCGTGTACCAGAACGACGGAAACCTGGTAAGCTACACCAAAGACAACGTAGCCCTGTGGTCCTCGGGTACCAATGGCAAAAACGTGACCCGCCTAGTGTTCCAGAGCGATGGAAACATCGTAGCCTATCAGGACAGCAGAGCCATCTGGTCATCTGATACCTACAACAAGAACGGGCAGGCGCTGATCCAGCAGGGCGACGGCAACCTGGTTCTCTACCACAGCAACGAAAAGGCCCTCTGGGCCACGGGTACCTATGGGTACAGATTCCCGAAAGCCGACGAGAAGGCCGAGGAAGAGCGCCGGGGCATTGTGCGCCCGCCCTACACCCTGGAACCCGAGCAGGAAATCACCGCCACCGTGGGTGGGGAGCGGTACAGCCTCAAATTTCAGAAAGATGGCAACCTGGTAGTGTACAAAAACGGCACTACTGCCGTCTGGGCTTCCAATACCTGGGGTAAGGGCATTACCAAACTGGAATTTGAAGGGCAGGGCAACCTGATATTCAAGCGGGCAGACGGCAGCATCCCCACCGGCTCGGG
>CATMVR010000084.1 GCA_950075905.1 uncultured Persicitalea sp.
TCCACGCCAAAGCGTACTTATTTTACCGGGACACAGGGTTTCATACCGCGTACATTGGATCTTCGAATTTTTCCAGAACCGCCCTTACCGATGGACTGGAATGGAACCTGAAAGTCACTACGCAGGAAATCCCCCACATCATTGATAAGTTTCAGAAAACATTTGAAGGCTACTGGCGAGATAGTGAGTTCGAGATCTTCGAGGAGTCAAAGCATTCCCAAAAGCTAAAAGACGCTCTGCAAAAAGGTAAAAGTGGCTTTACCCCAAGCTTTTCAAATGCCTATTTCGACTTAAAGCCCTACCACTACCAGAAGGAAATACTGGAACAACTGGAAGTAGAGCGACAAGTACATAACCGGTATCGGAACCTGATCGTAGCGGCCACCGGAACCGGAAAAACCATCATTTCGGCTTTTGATTTCAAACAATATAAATCGGAAAATCCAGGTTGTAAACTACTCTTCATAGCCCACCGAATAGAGATTCTTCAACAGTCGTTAGCCACGTTTCAGGCGGTATTGAAGGATAATAATTTTGGCGAGCTATGGGGGGATGGTCATAGTCCTAATTCCTTGGAGAATGTTTTTGCTTCGGTAAGGACTTTGACTAATAACCTGGGAAGCATGGCCGTGTCGCCTGACTACTATGATTTCATCATTTTCGATGAAGTACACCATATTACCGCCAGTAGCTATCGTCCCATTTTGGAGTACTTCCAGCCCAAAGTACTTGTAGGCCTTACCGCCACTCCGGAGCGTATGGATGGTGGAGATATTTTGGGAGACTTTGACAATAGGATTGCCGCCGAAATTCGGTTGCCCGAGGCAATGAACAAAAAGCTGCTTTGCCCATTTCAGTACTTTGGAATCACAGACAACACCGATATTTCAAATGTAAAGTGGGATAAGGGTAAATACTCGGCGAGTGAGCTTACCAAAATTTATACGCGCAATGATCTGAGGGTAAAGGATATTCTGAACGCGCTAAACAAGTACTGCCACGATTTGGAGAATGTCAGAGCGCTCGGGTTTTGTGTGAATATTGAGCACGCTAACTACATGGCGGAAAAATTCCAACAGGCTGGACTCAGAGCGGAGGTACTGTCGAGCGACAACTCCAAAAACCGTGAACACTACCGCCAGAAACTCCAAAAGGGAGATATTAACTATCTCTTCGTAGTTGATATTTTCAACGAAGGAGTGGATATTCCCGAAATTGATACCGTTTTATTTTTAAGGCCGACCGAAAGCTTAACGATTTTCTTACAGCAGTTAGGCCGTGGATTAAGACTCAACGATAACAAAGATTGCCTTACAGTCCTTGATTTTGTAGCCAATTCAAGACCTGAGTATGATTTTGAAGGGAAGTTCAGGGCGATGATCGGAAAGACCAATTCTTCTACCCAAAAAGAAGTAGAAAATAACTTTCCTCACCTACCCTTGGGCTGCTCAATTGTCCTCGAAAAAAAGGCAAGAGAGTTCATTCTTGAAAATATCAAGAAGGCATCTTCTCTTGGGAGAAAGCAAATCATTCAGAAAATCAAGCAGTTCTCTCTTGATACCCAAAAGCCGCTGACATTAAAGAACTTCATTGAGTTTTACCACATTCCGATTCAGGTAGTTTACAAAACTAAATATACATGGTCAAGACTCTGTGAACTGGCCGGGGTAAAAACCAATATTGATGGTACCTACGAGACAGAACTAGCCAGTTGTATTCGCACCAAGTGGCTTTCTACGGCCAGTACAACCTACTTTCAGTTCATTCTACGGCTTGCCAGGGAAAACTTTAAAGTAGACCTGAGGACATGTAGCGAAGCAGAAAAGCAAATGCTTTTGATGTTGCATTATGACTTTTGGCAACAACCAGGCCTACATGGATCTTTGGAGAATAGTATCGCAAAAATGGGCACCAATCCAGTTGTGGTGAATGAGATTACCGAAGTGATGGAAGTGCTATTGGATAAAATCCAGTTCAAAGAAATAGGCATTGAGCTTCCTTATAGTCAACCGCTGAAAGTGCATGCGAGGTATACCAGAGATCAAATTCTTGCCGCCTTCCAATTCAGCAGTTTTGAAAATAAGTATTCTACATATGAAGGTGTTGCTAACAACAAAGATCTCAATACCGAGCTTCTATTTATAAACCTCGTAAAATCAGAAGAAGATTTCTCACCTACCACGATGTATGATGATTATGCCATTACCGAAAAGCTGTTTCATTGGCAGTCACAGAATAGCACGAGAAGCGATAGTGGCAAGGGTTTGGAGTACATTCACCATGAAGAAAATAATAAAGTCATTTTGCTGTTTTTGCGGGAACAGAAAAAGAGTGAATACAACAGTACCATGGGTTATGTCTTCATCGGCAAGGCAGCTTACCAGGAACATTACGGTTCCAAACCCATGAGTATAACCTGGAGACTTGAAGAATCTATTCCGAATTACTTGTGGAAAGATTCGGCTAAACTTGCAGTTGGGTAGACTGATTTCCAGGATATGCGCTCTGCGTTACCGCTTTCGAATGAAGTAGGCCACCGCCGAACCCGCACACAGGGCCGCCGTAACCAGCAGCCAGCGGTAGAGGTAGGAATCCGGGGCAAGGCCCGTATACAACTCCCGGTTGGAAGAAAGCCGGAGGATGAGGGGGAAGTAGCACAATAGCAAAATAAAGCTTATCACTACCGGAATTCGGAGATGGTTGAGCCACAGCACGTATTTTTTTTCCTGTTTCTGCTGCTTCATTTGGTAATCTACTACCACCTGATCCGCTTTTCGGTATAGCGGGAAAAGAATAAAATCGTGTACGGCAATGCCCGCGGGAAAGGCCAGGGCCACCCACAAGGAGACGTTGCCAAATAGCTTGATGGCCGCGTAGGTAACCAGGGCGTAGCAAAACAACACGCCCAGCAGGTGAACCAGACTTCGACCGTAGTAGGGTATTTTTTTCATGTCAGACTTCTTCCATAAAGGTAATCCTGTAAACCCACTTCGTATTTCGATTGCCGGGAGTAGCCGGCACAATAACCCGGGCGGGGTATCCGTGATCCAGCGACAGGTCGGCACCATTGACACGCAGCGCCAGCAGCGACAACGGGTCCTGGATCTGGTTTTGACGCATGAACGATTTATTCGCAATCTCTTCGCCCGTTTCCAATGATTCAAAAAGCACTTTTGCGGCCTGTGGCATACCTGCCCGCTCGGCCAGCTCCCGCAGGCGTACCCCTTGCCAGGACTGGTTGCCCGTAGACCACCCTTCCAGACAGGCAATGGGCAGGGAGGAGGTGTACTGCGGCATGGCAAGAAGGTCTTCCCGACTCAGTCGCTGAGACGTTTTTCCTATCAATTCCAGCCGCCAGCCTGGCCCTACCTGCTCGGGGGTAATATTTGCCTTTTTAGCCGTTTTGTTGATCCGAAAATCGTTGGGCCCGTTGCCGGGCGGGGCCTGAGCCCGGGGCGAAAGAATCGCCAGCCAGCTCCACCGTTCTCCCAGCGTCTGACCTATCGCCAATGCCATCAACACAAAAGAGCTGCCGCCAATAATTGCAATAGCCCCTCCCCGCGATATAGTGGGAGGATCTGGGTCCGTGCTTACCAGCCTGCCCTTTTCCTCCGGCTCGGGCTCCGTTTCCTGGCGCGATTTACTCAGTTCGTCATCGATAGGCCTGGCTTTCAGCCCTTTCACCATCTCCGAGAATTTGACCAGTACGTGCAGCGCCAGTCCTCCCATGAACATCCAACTGCCATAAAAATGCAGCTCGTTGAACGTAGCATTACTAAATATGATGAAATTCTGAATGTAAATAAGTCCGGTAAAGATCTGGAAAAACACACCCCCTTTCACAAACAGCAGGCTTATGCGCTCCAGAGCATGCGCCGGAGAGTCGGCCAGAGGCCATTTGTACAGGCTGGGCATGATAGCCCAGAGCTTGCCAAGCACGAGGGGAAGTAAGGCCAGTCCGAGAACAATATGGATACCCTCCGTAAGCCGATACAGCCAAATGGGCCGCGTTGGCCATTCTATTCCCAGCAAAAAGCCCAGCAAGCCCATATCGGGGGTCCGGTTGTTGGTACCTCCCAGGTCCGGGTTCCAGGCAATGTGGTCAATGAGTCCGGTAATAAATACGATCGGGATCACAATCAGCAGCATTAGGCTCATAAATGAGGCCAGCCAGGGGCCACGTAGTGGACTATGCCAGTAGTCACGGCGAAAGGGGCCTTTGGTCGGGATATCTTCAAGCTCCTTTTTGAGGCTATCTGACTTTTTGTTCTCTGCCATGTCAATGTCATTTTAAGGTGCAAACCAGACACGTACTTTCTGTTGCGACTTACGGGCCGCTAGCCAGAAAATTGTTCAAGATCAATACTTACTTATTGTGTAAAGCGAAGCACAGCGAGAAGGGAGGGGAGCCTTTGTAGAAAAACGTCAGCCTACTTGCAATATATAATGGCTTTGCCTTACTTCAAAGCGAAAATAGCTCGCCATTAAGGAATTTCTTTAAGAAAGCTATGAGAAGTTAAAAAACATACTCCATGAAAACAAAGAACAACACTACCTCCCCCGAACAGCATTCAGACCTCCTCCGCACCCTCCAAGCCCGCTTTGAGAAACACCCCCAGCGCCACGCGGGCCTGGCCTGGGCCGACGTACAGGCCAGGCTCGAAGCCGCTCCTGAAAAATTAGAAGTACTCCACGAAATGGAGGAAACCGGCGGCGAACCGGATGTGGTAGTGCTTAACGAACCGACGGACGGGTACCTCTTTGTCGATTGCGCGGCGGAAAGTCCTAAGTACCGCCGTAGCCTCTGCTACGACCGTGCCGCCTGGCTGGCCCGCAAAGCCAACAAACCGGAAAACACCGCCATGGACGTAGCCACCGACATGGGCATCGAACTACTGACGGAAGCACAGTACCACGCGCTGCAGCAGTTGGGGGAATTCGACACGAAAACATCGAGCTGGTTGAAAACACCAGATGAGGTACGGAAACTGGGGGGGGCTATCTTCGGGGACCGTCGCTTTGGTCGCGTCTTTATCTATCATAATGGCGCCGACTCGTACTACGCCGCCCGAGGCTTTCGGGGCGTGCTCCGGGTGTGAGGGGTGGAAACTCTCCCTGCTAATACACCCGATACATGCAGGTAGCTACCCGCCCGGAGTTGCTTTTACCAGAAATCAGCCGGTTTTCCGTTCTCAAAAAAACCTAACCGAAATACCCGAATCCTCTATGCATAAGCTGCTGTACGTCCTGAGCCTGTTTGTTGTTTTATCTCTCAGCGGAAAAAATCTGCCGTTCTTTGACCAAAAAGAGGATAGTATGGCCTACGCCAAAAAAGGCGAGCTGAAAGTAATGTGCTACAACATCCACCATTGCAATCCTCCTTCCGAAAAGGAAAAGATCGATGTAGCCGCCATTGCCCGGGTCATCAATCAGGAAAAACCCGATTTGGTGGCCTTGCAGGAAGTGGACGTCCATACCGAACGCTCGGGAAAGCACCTGGATCAGGCCCGCGAACTGGCCCGGCTGACGGGCATGCGGTCGTTCTTCATGAAGGCCCTCGACTACCAGGGGGGCCAATACGGCGTGGCGGTGCTGTCGCGCCTGCCGATCGTGGATTCGGTGGGGTACCTGCTCCCCCGCCACCCCGAACTGGGCGGCGAAGACCGGGCCGTGGCGGCTATTACAGTACAGGTACCCCGGCGGGGCAAGGTGGTATTTGCCAGCACCCACCTGGATTTGAAAGAAGGCAACCGTCTGTCGGAAGCGGAGGCGATTGTTGGTCATTTCAAAGGTACTGCCCTGCCCATGATTCTGGCCGGAGATTTCAACGCTCAGCCGGGCAGCGCAACCATCAACTACCTCGACCAACACTTTACGCGTTCCTGTGTACAAAACTGCCAGCCCACGATCCCAGTCGAAAACCCCAACCGCACCATTGACTTCGTGATGTTTACGCCAGGCCGAAATCTCAGTCCTGTTTCTACGCGGGTTATCCCTGAGAAATACGCCTCGGATCACTTGCCCGTAGTGGCTACGCTGATTGTGAAGTAGGGAGTATGAAATCAGGTAGTTAAGCTCCGGGAATTGCTTTTACCAGATAATCAATTCCCCCAACCTGCTTACTACCTGATTGCCATGTACGCATTCCGCAAAGCTCTTATTTTACTGCTCCTGGGCCTGACTATGCCCCTGGCGTATAGTGCCGGCCGGTCGGCCAGCCCCACCGCAGACACCCTCCGCTACGACCGTGACTACGCCCTAACGGCCAGTATGCTGGGGTACTTTGCCCCGGACGGAGCCCGCAACCCTACGCTACGGGCTAACAAAGGCGACCGCGTCCGGATCACGATTACCAACGGCGAATTGATGACGCACGATATTGCGCTGGAAAAACTGGGGATCAAGAGCCCGGCGATCATGGAGAAGGGCGCTACTACCAGCATCATCTTCAAGGCCGTGGAAAGCGATACGTACTTCTGTACCGTTCCGGGCCACCGCGCGGCGGGTATGGTGGGGAGTTTTGAGGTGGTGGAAGGCAACGTACAGGGTACTTCGGTGGCCGGACTGGTACCTACGCAGGGCGGACGCAGACTGAACCTTGACTTTGAAACCGGTACCCTCAAAGACTGGACCGCCACGGGCGATGCTTTCGCAAGTCCACTAGTGAGTACGGACCCGTCGCCCCTGCACGAAAAAGACATGAAGATTGGGTTTGAGGGAAAGCAGTTTTTGAGCAGCGGCGGTACCCAGAACTACAAACTCACCGGAACGCTGACGTCCGTACCCTTCACCGTCACGCAGCCCTATGCCGCCTTCAAAGTATCGGGTGGCGCATTGCAGGATACGCGGGTAGAACTGGTGCGGGCCGATACGAAAGAGGTCATTTTTAGCATTACGGGCAATGGCCGGGCTACCCTGTTGCCGGTGGTGGCCGACTTACAACCCTACCTGAACAAGGAGATTTTTATCCGAATTATTGATAACGAAACCGGCATTTCGCAGATCCCCTACATTAAAAATGACATCTGGGCGCACATCAACTTTGACGATTTCCGGTTGTATCCCAACCGCCCGAACTTCCCCAACGAGCTTAGAAAAAGCGACATCATTGTCCTGCCGCCCCTGGACCCGGTTCTGAACGCCGGACTATCCGGCCCCGCAGCGGCCAAAGCCATGACCGTTCCGAAAGGCTTTAAAGTAACCCTGGCCGCTGCCGAGCCGGACATCGTGCGGCCCATCAGCTTTACCATCGATGCCAAAGGACGCCTGTGGGTCGTGGAAGCGCACACCTACCCTACCCCCGCCCCCGAAGGACAGGGCAAGGACCGTATCCTGATCATGGAAGACACCAATGGCGATGGTACGCTGGACAGCCGTAAGGTATTTATGGAGGGCCTCAATCTGGTGAGTGGTATTGAGGTAGGCATGGGGGGCGTGTGGCTGGGCGCGGCTCCTAATTTTCTCTACATTCCGGTAGATCCTAAAACGGACAAACCTACCGGACCACCACAGGTACTGCTCGACGGCTGGGGCACGCAGGATACCCACGAGGTACTCAACAGCCTGCGCTGGGGTCCGGACGGCTGGCTGTACGGTACCCATGGGGTATTTACACACTCCAACGTGGGCAAGCCCGGCACGCCCGACGCTCGGCGGACGAAGATCAACGCCGGGGTGTGGCGCTACCACCCTACCCGGCATACCTTCGAGGTCTTTGCCGAGGGCAGCAGCAACCCCTGGGGCATTGATTTTAACGACTACGGGCACCCGTTCATTACCGTGTGCGTGATTCCGCATATGTACCACGTAATACAAGGCGCGCGCTATAAGCGGCAGGCAGGCCAACACTTTAATCCGTACACTTACGACGACATCAAGACCCACGCCGACCACGTGCACTGGGTGGGCGAGCGAGGCCCGCACGCGGGCAATTTCCGCTCGGCGGAGAAAGGTGGCGGCCACGCCCACGCCGGGGCCATGATCTACCTCGGCGACAGCTGGCCCAAAGAGTACCGCAATCAGATTTTTATGAACAACATCAACGGGGCCCGCATGAACATTGACCAGCCGCAGCGGGCGGGTTCGGGTTATCAGGTCACCCACCGGCCCGATTTCATGGTCATGAACGACTCCTGGTCGCAGTGGCTCAACTTCAAGTACGATGCCAGCGGGTCGGTCTACGCCATCGACTGGTACGACAAGAACCAATGCCACAGCCCCAACCCCGACGTCCACGATAAAACCATGGGCCGGATTTTCAAGATCACCCACGAAAACGACAAGTGGGTAAAGGTGGACCTGACGGCGACGTCGGACATGGATCTGGTGAAGTACCAGCTCCACCCCAACGACTGGTACGTGCGGCAGGCCCGACAGCTGCTGCAGGAGCGTGGGCCCAATAAGAAAGTCCACAAAGCCCTGAAAGAAATACTGGTCAAAAACCCCGACGTGACCCGTAGGCTGCGTGCCCTCTGGGCGCTGCACGTAACGCAGGGGCTTACAGAAAAAGACCTGATGGAGTTGCTTAGCAGCGACAGTGAGTACGTCCGCAGCTGGGCTATTCAACTGGCTACGGAAGACAAAAGTGTTTCGCCCGATATGCTGAAACGCTTCGCGGCCATGGCCCAGACCGACAACTCCGCATTGGTGCGGCTGTACCTGGCCTCCGGTATGCTCCGTCTCGATCCCTCCCAACGCTGGGACGTGCTGGATGCCCTGGTGCAGAAAACCGAAGATGCCAACGACCACAATCAGCCCCTGATGCTCTGGTACGCCGCCGAACCGCTGGCCGCGCTGGATATGAAACGGGCGATTCAGCTGGCCGAAAAATCCAAAATGCCCAAAATGCTGACGTATACCATTCAGCGCGTAGCCGCCATCGGTACCGACGACGCCAAGAAGGTACTCAAAGAACTCAACGACCGCCTCGGCAAGGCTAATTCCCACGAGCAGCACGAAAATCAGATGCTGATCGGAAAGTTGCTGGGAGAGTAATGCTGATTGGAATAGAATTTTTACTCATTCCTGTTTTGAACCAATCAGTCAAAATTATGGAAAACCAGAAAAACGAAAATAAAAACCCCCAAACTAACCCCGGCAAGGCCGGCCGTAACGCCAACGACGATTTCAACGACGAGCAGGTAGACGACTATGGCATAGACAAGAATAGTGCGGATGCCGAAGAAGAATTGGAAGAGCGGGAGGCCATCAAAGGCGGCAGGGGCTCCCAAAGCGGCGACCGAAACCGCAATGATGATTTTGAAGAATAACCGTCAAAATCCCCCTTTCCGACTAATCTGTAAGGAAATTTTTAGTAGGCATTGCCGCATTTTTACTTTTTAAAAATGCGGCAATGCCTTTTCTGCTGTACCCGCGAGTACTAATTTCTAAACGCGTATATGCAGACAATTTTCAGAATCGCTCCGGTGGTACCCGCCCTTCTTATTTTTGTATCACTGTCAGCAACCAGGGGTTTGGCGCAGACATCCTATACGGGCCCTTCCAACGAAACGACCATTTTCAAAATAGGAGATCTGGTAGAAGCTACCTACGCCGGCTCCTGGTATCCGGCCGAAGTGGTGGGTGCCTTTGATCCGGAGGCAAAAACCTACCAGATTCATTTTGAAGGAGAAAAGTATTGCAGCAACCACCGGCTCGATTCCCGCCTAAGCGCCCAATTTGTGCGGTCCCGGAAGAAAAGCGACGCACCCGCTATGGCATCAAAAGCTAACCCGGTTCCGGCTACGTCAAACCAAAAAGCAGAAGTACCTACGTCCACTCCGACGGCCAAAGCACCGGCTTCGGGCAGCGCCACCGGCACACTCGGGGCCGGCACTAACATCAAATACGCCGGTGCGGGGGTACTGTGGCAATCTGGTGCGAAAATAGAAAGGTACGATGCCACCAGGCGACAGTATACCGTGCGGGATAAAAGCGGTTCGGGGGATATGGTACCCTGCTACGCGGTGCACAAAGAGGGTGACCCGATCAATAATTCGTTCTTCGCGGGGGACTGGGAAGTTAGGGTCAATGGCGCTACCACCACTTTTGTGAAGGGCAATGACCTGTACCGGCGTTTCAGCGGGGGTCTGAAACTCCCTCCCCTGCAGATCAAAGCCGACGGTACCTACACCTGGATCAATTCAGAAAATCAGATTATCAAAGGCCGATGGGTACCCCGCCCCGAGGGCGTTCCCGGCATCGTGATCCTGAAAGGCCTTGACGGAATGGATTGGACCGTCTACGAAAAAACCGAGGGGTACAGCCCTACGAGTAATACCCGCGATGAGATCGGCTTCCACCACCTGCCCAGCCATACGGGCTATTACAGTGCCTACCGGATCGGTCCCAACCGGAGCTGCGTACTAGCCGGACGGACCTTGAAGCCCTGATCGGGCTATGCTTCGCCTGGCAAACCCTTACTTCGAATATAATTGCACAAATCTCCTGTACGATTATTTGAATTAACCGTTTTATTGATGAAGTTTAAATTAAAAAAACATAATCATGAAAACTGCCCTATTATCCAGTGAGTCAGAATCTGATCTGGACTTACTTCTGGAACTAGCCGATAAATTGGGAATCAAAACCCGAATTCTGACCGGGGAAGACGCCGAAGATCTGGCGATACTTTCCGCCATTGAAAAAGGGAAAACGGGAGAATACGTCAATACTGAGGATTTTATCAAGGAGCTTCGTCGATGAAGGTCCGTATCGATAAATCCTTTGAAAGGGATGTAAAGAAAATAAAAGACAAAGCCCTACTGGGAAAAATTGCTGATACAATAGAGCAGGTACAGACCTCCGGCACTATTGAAGAGATAAGAAATATTAAAAAAACTGAAAGGTTCGTCTGATTACTATCGTATTCGACTAGGGGATTACCGCATTGGAATTTTCATTGATGAAGAAGTTGTAGATTTTATCCGGTTACTCCATAGAAAAGATATTTACAATCAATTTCCATAAGAAGGGTTGATCTTATACAATTTCGCCCCCCCCGTATTCCTTCTCTACTTTACCTTCACCGCCTTATTCTCGATGCGGGAAAACTCTTTCAGCTCGTTTTTCTGGTAAAGGTCATCCAGTCGGAGCAAATTCTCTTCGGTTACGGCCAACGTGGAATCTTTCGGAGCAAAGTTGATGTAGTCCTGCACCAGAATACCCCCTACCCGCTGCGGATTGTAAGCCTCACGGAAACGCATGCCGGTGTCGTCGGTATGGTAGAGGTACGCCAGGTAATCCACGGAGCCATCTTCCTTGTCAAACCAGTACACAAACACATCCTCGTGGTCCTTGCCACCGCCATCCTGATCAAAGTAGACCTTCACCTTGTCGTAGGTACGGCCGCGCAGGGTTACTTCACCCAGGTACTCCTTGTTCACCGCCGGGTCGCGGAGGGGCTGGGGCAGAAGCAGAAAGTACGCCACCGAATTGACCGAATTTTTGTACTTGTTCATCGTTGAGTCAGGCAGGTTCTGCCGCTCGCCGTTGATGGTACGGTAGGTCTCGCTGTTGGTCAGAATGTCCCGGATCTCGGCCCCGGTAGAGTCTTTCTGAATCCGTTCGTAGTGGTAGGTACCCCCATCCCGTTGCACGATGTA
>CATMVR010000085.1 GCA_950075905.1 uncultured Persicitalea sp.
AATTGGACAAAAATCAGCCAGAGATCCGTGAACTATATCAATTCGGCTGCAAAGCCGCTTAAATTTTACCGAACCATCAGGTTAAACGCATTTAATTTTATCTAGGATTTGGGCAAGGTACTCGTCGTTCCACCCCGCCATTTTTCTTCTGTTCTTCGTACTCTGTTTGTCCTTCATATGATCCAGCATCTGCATAGCCAACTTCCTGAGCGTGGCCATGTTGTCGGGCGCATTGCCCGATCGCACCCGCTGGCGGTCTTCGAGGAAAACCACGTCCAGCATCCAGTGCAGGCTATTCTCGATGCCCCAGTGGGCCCTTACCAGGCCGTTGAACACGTCCGGTGCCAGCGCCAGGTCGCTCAGGTAGTAGCGCGTCTCGTTGCTGGTCTTATCGCCGATCTCGCGGCTGGCCTCCACCATCACGATGCTGCCCAAGTGCTCCCAGCCCGCCAGGTCGTCGTACAGGGCCAGGTCGTTCTCCACGTAGCAGCGGCGGCGCTCGATGCGGCCGCTGCCGAAGTCCACATGCTCGGCCTGCGGCAGGCTTGCCTTTTTGGCCTGCATCCGCTGGGAAACCTGCTCGTGGATGCCCTTATTATTCTTCTTGAGCGCCAGCAGGTAATGGCCCTGCTTGCCCACGATCAGGTCGGCGTTGCTGAGCTGGCAGGCGATGGCGTCGATGCTCACCAGGCTACCCTTCAAGTCCAGGCTGCCAAGCAGCTGGGGGATGGCCGTCTTCTCGTTGCTTTTGGCGTCGACCCGCTCCTGGCCCAGCACCAGGTTGTGCTCCGAGACCCAGGCGCTCACCATGCACAGCCCCGATTTTTTCTTACCGCGCTTGGCCGTGGCCCGCTGCACCTTGCCGTCCAGGCACAGATGAGGCAGGTTCACCCTCAGATCGGTCAGTATCTCCTTCGACCAGCGGTAGAGACAGTCGCCGAACGCCTTCTTGTCGAGGAACTTAAAGACCCGGTTAAAGGTGTCGTGCGAAGGGATGCCATTGGGCAATTCGAGGAATGTGCGCAGGAATGCCTCCTTTTGTTTGCCATAGGCCTCGATCTCCGTAAGGACGGCCCCGCTCAAAATCGTCCGCCCCGCACACTACGGCGCAAAGCGCGATGACCAGAATATCAAGAAGCTTGTGCCTCTTGCGCCGATTTATGCGGAAATCGGGAACGTCTTGAAAGAAGGTTTGCCAGTTCATCCAGCAAAGTTCTCCCTTATCATTTGTTTTTCCCTATTTTAAATGCGTTTAACCTGTTTTTTAATGTATATTTACATAGTTAGAGTACTTACCAAAGAGGCTTTTCATGCCGAACGCACGGAAGAAGAGAGAGGCCAAATAGCCCTTGATAATCTTGCAATACACGAAATTTCACACACTTACCCAAAAAGATTTAGAGCTCGCTGCGGCCCGATAAACGGAGGCCACAGGTAAGTGCTTTGTCATTACCAACAGAAACTTAATGAGGAGAGAGAAAGGCAGGGCAAACCCCTTGATTGATAAGGTGTTGAAGGAAAAAGACAGCACGATGAACACAGGATCGCTCATGTATCGGGATACTCTCCTGGAAGCGCAAAAGGAAGCTATGCCCGATGGCATGCTGGTTGTGGATCCGAAGGGGAGAATAGTAACGTACAACCAGCGTTTTGTTAGCATCTGGAATACCCCGCAGGCTATTCTGGATGCGGAGGACAATGCCGCTGCCCTCCGGCACGCCGCCTCCCTGGTGGCCAACCCCTGCCAGTTTTTACGTGAGACTGAGGAAGCACACGCTGGCGCCACTCACAGTAGCTACCGCAGAAATACCATTTCGCTCAAAGATGGAAGACTTATTGAACGGTACGGCAAAGCCGTAATCGGCCCGGATGGTACACACTATGGCTGCGCGTGGTATTTCAGGGATATTACTGAGCAGCACCGGCAGGAACAGGAGCTGACGCGGCAGATCAACCGGTTCCAAAATACGCTCGAAGGGATTTCGGATGCTTTCGTTTCTCTGGACCAGGACGGAACAGTTCTGTTTGCCAATAGCAAAGCCGCTGCCCTAGGCCAGGTGGTGCGTGAGGAAATTATCGGAAAGAGCATTTGGGAGGCTTTTCCCAAACTGCAACACTCACCGCTTCAGGGGTTGGTTAAAACCTGCCTGGAAACCCGTGAATCAGCCGAGGTTGAATACCATTCTACTTTTAGCCAGCAATGGTTTATCATAAAAATATACCCCTCCCAGGAGGATTTGTCAATTTTCACCACCGACATCACGGAGGTAAAAAAGGCCGATGAAAGGCTTCGCAAGAGCGAAGATCAGTACCGCTCTTTTGCCGACTCCCTGCCCCAGCTTGCCTGGATGGCCCGGGCCGATGGCTGGATTCACTGGTACAACGAACGATGGTACGACTATACCGGTACCACTCTGGATGAGATGCAAGGCTGGGGCTGGGAGAAAGTGCACCATCCCGAACACATCGAAAGAGTGCTTGACTTCGTGAAAGAAGCCTGGAAGGGAGATCAGCCCTGGGAAATCACTTTTCCGCTGCGCCGGTACGATGGCGAATACCGCTGGTTTTTGACCCGGTCTTACCCGGTAAAGGACGAAGCGGGCAGAGTAATGTACTGGATAGGTACCAATACCGATATTCATGCTCAGCTGGAAACCGAAAAGACGCTCAAACAAAGCGAGATGCAGCTCAAACGCCTGGCCGATTTTGTCCCGCAGATTGTCTGGGCTACCGATCCGAACGGAAACCACGATTTTTTCAACAAACGGTGGTACGAATTTACCGGACTAACTTATCTGGAATCCAAAAACAAAGCGTGGTCAAAGGTGCTGCATCCCGATGACCGCGGGCGTACCATCGAGGCCTGGAATGACTCGTTGAAAACCGGGAAGCTGTATGAGATAGAGTACCGTTTGAAACGCCACGACGGCGAATACCGCTGGCTACTGGCCCGGGCTATGCCGCTTCGCGACGCCGCGGGAAAAATAGACCGGTGGTTTGGGACCTGCACGGATATTCATGACCAGAAAATGCTGGCCGATACGCTGGAAACGAAGGTAAGAGAGCGTACCCGGGACCTGCAGGAAGCCAACAGTAATCTGAAACAAATCAACGAAGAACTCCGGCAGTTCAACTACATTGTCTCCCACGACCTGCAGGAGCCAATCCGGAAAATAAGGATATTTTCGGATCGCATAAAAAAACAGGACTACGAGCTCTTGCATGAACCCTCCCGGGTGGCACTAGACAGGATCATCCAATCTGCCGACCACCTGTCTGTTCTGTTCAAAGACCTCCTGGATTTTTTCGGGATTCAGCGGGAAATGCATTTTACCTGTGTGAGCCTGAACGATATTGTAAATTACGTAGAAACAGAGCTTCAACCAATCATCACGCAACGAAACGCCACGATTCTCAAAGAGGACCTGCCCACCCTCAGAGCCATTCCATTGCAGATGCACCAGCTGTTTTATAATATGATCAGCAACGCCCTTAAATTTACTGCCGCTGATACCGCGCCGGCTATCCGTATTACCTGCACCGAGCTACCCATACAGGAGGTACAAAGTCAGGGGTTGCTACCCGAGCGCAGGTACTACCATATCGTGGTGGAGGACAACGGCATCGGGTTTGAGCCGGAGTTTGCCGATCGCATTTTTGTACTCTTCAAAAGGCTGCACAGCCAGGCAGTCTTTAAGGGAACCGGCGTGGGACTAGCTCTGTGTAAAAAGGTAGTAGACAACCATCAGGGGCGGATTTGGGCCGAGTCGGAACCGGGGAAAGGCGCCGCTTTTCATCTGATCCTACCTTTGGCCGTATAACCCAGTTGGTGGCTACGATGCGTGGCTATGATGCGGGCAGGGTTCTTTCTAGCGAATTACCTCCACAATGGGCGAGTCTACGGAGTAGCGCAGCAAAAACGATCGGCCCGGCAGCAGTTCGGCAGCCTGCCCGGCCGGTAGCCTGAACTTATGGATACGCTGATCGATCAGCGCCTGTATGAGCACATACTCTCCTTCCGTTCGGCACGAAATAACCTCCCCATACAAAGCCGGGCCCTCAGAAAACGGATGTGCCCCGGCAAAGACAGCTTCGGGCGTTCCCATCCTGGTAATTTTGCCGTTGTCCAGCTCCACTACCCGGTCGGCCAACCGAAATATTTCGGCCAGGTCGTGCGTAACCAGCAAGATAGTCAGCGCGTATTGCTGGTGAAGTTTCAGAATAAAATCCTGCAAACGCTGCCGCATGGAGCGATCCAGGGCTGAGAGAGGCTCGTCGAGCAGGAGCACTCGCGGCCGGCGTACCAACGCCCGGGCCAACGCCACTCGCTGCTGCTGCCCTCCCGACAGCTGATGGGGCTTCTGCTGGGCCAGCTGGGTTAGCTCTACGGCCTGCAGTAGCTCGTCTACCCGCGCCGGATCGTCGCCCTTGTCGAGGCCGAAGGCAATATTCTGCCGTACCGTCAGGTGAGGAAAAAGGGCATAATCCTGAAAAACCATACCGGCCTGACGTACCTGGGGCGGCACAAAGATTCTCTGCCCGGTATCCAACCATATTTTCCCATCTACGGTAATCCGCCCGTTCTGTGGTCTGATAAGCCCGGCAATCAGCCGCAGCAGCGTGGTTTTGCCCGCACCCGATGGCCCCGTAAGTGCCGTGATGGTGCCGGCTTCGAGCGGCAGCGCCACATCCATCAGCACGGGCCCGGAAGCCGTGCTCAACGCGTGGCGGAGGTATATGTCAAGATGGGTAGCGGACACGAAGCAGGCGGTTGTTGAACGAATAGACGAGTAGCAGCACCACAAAAGTAATCACAAATAGCACAAGGGCATACTGATTGGCGGCCGGATAGTTGAGGGCCTCCACTTCGTTGTAGATCGCCACAGAGGCTACTTTGGTGACGCCAGGTATGTTGCCACCGATCATGAGCACTACGCCAAATTCACCCACGGTGTGCGCAAAGGTCAGCACCAGGGCCGTCAAAATGGCCGACTTACAGTTAGGCAGCAGTACTTTGAAGAAGGTGGTCCAGGCGCTTTTTCCAAGGGAATAGGAGGCTTCCCGCAGCGAAACCGGCAGTCCTTGTAATCCTGCCTGCAACGGATAAACCATGAAGGGCAGGCTATAAATTACCGACGCTACTACTAGCCCCGGAAACGAAAATACCAGCCGCAGACCAAATACCTCCTCGATCCAGGCCCCAAATGCGTACGAAGGACTGAACGCCAGCAACAGATAAAATCCCAGCACCGATGGTGGCAGCACCAGTGGCATTCCGATGACGGCCTCCACCAACGCCCGGCCCCGAAACTTACCGTAGGCAAGCCAATACGCCAGCGGCAACGCCAACCCGAACAGAATCAGTGTAGTAAGCGACGCCAGCCGAAACGTAAGCCAAAGAGGTTCAAAGTCCATGGAGTTGGTTGATTGGTTATTGGGGGACTGGTTATTAGTAAACTGGTTTTTACCTATTCCCTTTTATATCAATGATTTAAAAACAGACTAATCCGTAACAGAAAGTTGGCCCCATCAAACGCAACCCCGGTCTAATTCATAATTCATAATTCATAATTCCACCCCGTATCCATACTTCCGGAAGATTGCTTTTGCTGTTTCCGAATACAGAAAGTCATAAAACTGCCGGCTCTTCTGGCGTTTGGGCGAGTCTTCGCTGTGCAGCAATAGCACCGCAGCCTGATCGATGGGTTGGTAGGCGGTCGAGTCGAGCTTTATCCAGCTACCTGTGTTTTTCATTCCGGGCGAGAGCACTACCGATAAAGCTGTAAAACCCACATCGGCGGCACCGGTTTCGATGTACTGCGTCGTTTGGGCAATGCTTTCTCCATAAACCAGCTTTGACTTCACTTGTTCGTAGAGGCCCGCCCGCTGCAGTACTTCCACGGCAGCCTGCCCGTAGGGAGCCGTGCGGGGGTTGGCAATGGCTATTTTTCGGATGCCGGGTTCGGTGAGAGATTCCAGCTTAGGGGCCGCGGTAGAGTCGCGCGTCCAGAGCACCAGTGCCCCCCGGGCGTAGACCTTTGGGGGTAGTTCTGACCCGCCATTGGCGTAGATTTCCTGTGGGTACCGGGTATCAGCCGATACGAACAGATCAAAAGGCGCGCCCTCGCGAATCTGAGCTGTTAGCTTACCCGACGAACTCACCACCAGTTCGAGGGGAATTCCGGTTTCTTTTTCAAAAACTTTTTGCAGCTCCAGCATTACGTACTGCACGTTGGCGGCGGTGGCTACCACTACATTTTCGTTCGGCTTTGAGCAGCCCGCCAGTAGTAGCAGGCAGAAAGAGTATACAAGCGAAATTTTCAGGAGTCTTGTTGGCATAACCTCCCCTTTTTGGTTGGACAGGGACAGGGTAAAGGTAGTAAAGTACGATTGAATAAGAAAAACCCGCCCGCTACACTATCCTCTCACCTTTTGCATCACATCCTGCAAAATCCCTACCACCTTCTAGGTCTGCGCCTTGCTGGGCGTGGTGTCCCAGTTGCCCGACAAGTTTATTGAGATTGAGCTGGTGGCGGTGTATCCCTGAGATAAGTAATTAGCAAAATCGGGGAGACGAAGAAAAACAATCCATTTTATTCTGAATATATTATTGCTTTGTATATTTGTGCCCCTACCTGCCTCCTTAGCTCAGCTGCGGTTCGGCGCTCCGATAGAGCGGCACATTCGTAATGTGAAAAGTAGGAAAAAACATTCTGCCTCCTTAGCTCAGCTGGTAGAGCGACGCATTCGTAATGCGTAGGTCGCAAGTTCAAGTCTTGTAGGAGGCTCACCCTCAAAACCCGCTGGTGCCCCATCAGCGGGTTTTTTATGAGTCATTCCCTACGCCTTTCGAGCCGAAAATACTGGCTATTCCCTCTACTCCGAACCGAATATCCGCTCAGTACCAATTAGCTCCCACTACCAGAACTCTACCAGTCAAGCCCTAACTCCGCTCGTCAAGTCAGGCATCCGATCATGTACTTTGCATTACATAGTACCTGATTATACCCCACCTTTGTAGAGTCAATAACGACATCTATTAGCCGAAACTTAAAAAAACAAAGCCATGAAAACGTTCGTAAAAAACACCCTGTTAGCCATGACCCTCAGTACCGGAATGGTGCTGGCCAATGAAAAAACCACCACAATGCTGGACATCGACAAAGTGCTGCCCCGCACCGTAAGCGTAGACCTTCCGGAGTTTTCGAAAAAAAAGGGAACCGCCTGGGCGTCGTACAGTCCGCAGCAGAGAGCCAGCATTGTGGGCCTCGAATTGACAGCTGATGCAGCACAGTACATAGTGCCACAGGTAGCAGAGGCAACGGCAACAATATACAGCCCGCAGCAGAAAGCCAGCATCGTGGGTTTGAAACTGACGGCTAATGCAGCGCAACACAAACTGCCAACAGAAGCGAAATTCAGCTCTATGAAGTACAGCCCTTTGCAAATGGCAAAAATCGTAGGCCTTAAACTTACAGCGGAAGAAGTACAGGAGGTACCAGCCCAACAAGTTAAAGAGGCTACGCAGGCTTACAGCCCGCAACAGAAAGCCAAGATTGCGGGTTTGGTACTCACCGCAGAATAAGCAACTGTATGAAGAAAGTTTTAGAGAATACCAAAAGCAAACGGGAGAGGCAGCGACCTCTCCCGTTTTTGTTTATGAAAGCATTACGTCTGAATTGCGAATGATCAACTACTGATCACTGAACTGAAAAAGCTAACAGCTAATTGCTGACAGCTATCTACTTCACCAGTACCTTCCGCACTTCCTGCCGGTCGGCGTACCTGATCCTGAACAAGTACAGCCCTGGTGCCCACTGCGATACCGGCACTATCTGCTCGGTATCGGCGGCGAGGGCAACTCCGCTTTTGAGCGTTGCTCCCGTGGCCGAAAACACATCCAGTTGCCCGGGCTGCGTGCTCCGCACATACACGTACCCCTCGGCCGGATTGGGGTAAGCAACAAAAGAAGCATTCAACCCGGGCTCTACAGCCGTAATGGTCACGGGCAGAATGTTTGTTAACAACCGCACGCCGCCGCCGTAGGTACCTACGGCTATGTCAGGCTTGCCGTCGCCGGTATAGTCGGCCACGGTAGTTTGAAGGTAGGCACCCAGTTTGGGGGCGTACACCCCGCTGTGCTGCTGCACCAGCAGGCTATCGCGGCGGCTCCACTGCCCCCAGGCACCGGTATGAAATATTTTGAGCGTGCCTGACTGATCGCCGGTGAGCAGGTCAGGCTGTCCATCCAGGTTAATATCCGCCACCGAGAGACCTACGAAGCGGCCGGAGAAGTTCCCCTGCACCCCCGCCAGGGCATCGGTCTGCAGCTCGTACGCGGGGGCTTTGGCCGTGCCGGTATTGACGTAGTACTGAATGTTCCCCTGCGCCTTACCTACAATCAGGTCAAGGTCGCCGTCGCGATCGGTGTCGTAGAAGTGGGCCACGTCGCTTGCCTGAACGCCCGCCGGTAGCGGCAGGGTTACGGCATTTTGCATGGCCAGCTGCACGGCTTGTCCGCGGGCGGCCTTGTTGGGCAGGTAGCGGTACTCCAGCCCTTTGAACGATATGCCCGAAAAGCCCAGGTCTACTACCCCATCGCCGTCAAAATCGGCCCACTGCGGCCTCACCTGCGTCAATTGCAACGCGGTAGAAAAGCCCAGGTACTCCTCGACCACCCACTCGAAGCGCGGCTCCTGTATGGTACCTACGTTGCGAAAAAGCCGCAGGCTCCCCCGGAAGCCCGTCTGCCCCCGGGTACCCCCGGTGCCCACAACCATATCCTGGTCGCCGTCGCCGTCTACGTCAAAAAAAGAGGGTGCCGCATACTCGCCCAGGTCGATCATCTGATCCTGCAAAAAATTCTTCTGGCGTAGCTCGTAGCTGGGATTCTGCACCGTGCCCACATTCTGATAGTACCAGGCCGATGACTGGAAGTCCATCAGATTGCCTTCGTTGGCGTACACGTTTGGTGCGGCAATCAGGTCTTTCTTGCCGTCAAAATCAACATCTTCTGCGTACACTGCGGGGAAAATAGTGAACTTTATGGGGTCTTTGGCAGGAAAGTTTGCGTCGAAGCTCGTAAAATTTGCCACGCGGTTGGTACCCGTATTGGTAAGGCGGGCGATGTTGTCGCAGGTGACGTGCCCCATCAGCATATCTTTGCGGCCATCGCCGTTCAGGTCCTGTAGCAGAATAGCGTTGCCGGCGTGGGCGATGCGGCCGTTGGGTTTACTACCCAGGTTTTCCACCGCGCCACAGTCTACCCCCAGGCTAAAATCATTGCAGTGCTCTTTCACAAAATTACCCCAGCACAGGCCGTTGCGCACAAATTCCAGGCTATCGGGTACGCCGTAGCGCTCCATGCTCATGTTCTGGTGCATCTCGGCAAAATTTCCCAGAATCTCAAACGCTACGATATCCATATCTCCGTCGTCATCTACGTCCACCAGAGCGGGGATGTCAGTGGCCACCACCAGCAGGTTCAGCGGCCCCGAGAAACCGTAGGAATTGAGCAGGGGCTTGTGCAGCTTCCAGGCCCAGGTATCCCCATTGCGCACCTGCCGGTATACCCGAATGCCCTGCGGTGTATGCGTAAAGAGGTCTTTACGGCCATCCTTGTCGTAGTCAACCAGCAGCATCCAGTTTTCCATGGCCGGAAAACGCGCTTCGTAGCCAGGTGCATGCCTGTAGGTTTTGCTGGTGGCATTGCCCAGAAAGGTACTTACCCGGTTGGTGGTGCGGTCAAATACCACCAGGTCGTTCACTCCATCTTCGTTGAGATCCATAGTCGAGAACTGCCCGGCGTTGAGCCCTCCCGCCCAGGGGTTGAGCAGGCTTCGGCCGTTTTGTTGCACCGCGGTGGTAGTATCAAGCCTAAACCAGGCCTGCTGCGCATTGGCTGGTAAGGCGGAGAGTCCGAGGTAGGTAAGGTACAGGTAGACGAGGCGTTTCATTGAGAATTATTTCGTGTAATTTTGGGTGCCCGTTGCCTGCACAGCAGTCAGGCATTGGGCCAAGGGTTATCACAATTTTTCATTAAGGTAGTACATAAAGGGGAGTGCCGTTCATTTACAACGAAATCCCCCCGTCAGTTGTCATACAAAATCCCAAAAAACATGGAAATTACGATCCAGGACCTTTATACCATTTATCTCAACCACCCTACGGTCAGCACCGATACCCGTAAAATTCAGCCCGGTTGCCTCTTTTTTGCCCTCAAAGGAGAGACGTTTGACGGCAATACGTTTGCCCGAAATGCCCTCGACATGGGTGCGGCCTACGTAGTAGTAGACGACCCCTCGGTGGTGCAGAACGACCGTTTTCTGCTCGTAGAAGATGTGCTGACCGCCTTGCAGGACCTGGCCCGCCATCACCGCAGTACCTGGGATATTCCGGTGATTGGCCTGACGGGCTCCAATGGCAAAACCACTACCAAGGAGCTCATTGCTACTGTATTGGCCTGCAAGTTCCGCACCTACGCTACCCGCGGCAACCTCAACAACCATATCGGGGTGCCGCTCACGATTCTGTCTGTAGATCCCAAAGAGTACGACATGGTAGTAGTGGAAATGGGCGCCAACCACCAGAAGGAGATTGCCCTGCTGAGCAGCATTTCGCAGCCTACCCACGGGCTCATTACCAACGTCGGCAAAGCCCATCTCGAAGGCTTCGGGGGCATAGAGGGCGTTAAGAAGGGGAAAGGTGAATTGTATGACTACCTGGCCAAGAAAAAGCGGGTTGTGTTTGTAAACGCCCAAAACGACACCCTGATGGAGATGTTAAGCAAGCGCCATTCGTTCGGGGAAATCGTGTTCTACCGTTCTGCCAGCGCTGCCGTCAATCCTACGCTGGTGGAAGAATCGCCTTTTGTGATCTACGAGGATAGCCAAAAGCAAACGGTAGTCACCCATCTGCCCGGCGCCTACAATTTTGACAATATCTGCGTAGCTCTGGCCATTGGGCATTATTTTGGCGTGGATGAGCAGGCGGCGCACCGGGCCATATCAAACTACCAGCCCGACAACAACCGCTCGCAGGTGTTTCAGAAAGGCAGTAACACCGTCATGCTCGATGCTTACAATGCCAACCCTACCTCCATGCGGGCGGCTCTCGAAAACTTCATAAAGAGCGAAGCCCCGCGCAAAATGGTAATTCTGGGCGACATGCTCGAACTGGGCGACGAAACCGAAACTGAGCACCTGGCCCTCGGGCAGTTGATTGCCCAGGGGAAATTTGACATCGTGATTCTCTCCGGCAAGCTGATGCAGTACGCCCTGCCGGCCTTACCGAAGGCTTACTACTTTCCAGATAAGTTTTCGCTGCACAACTGGGTCATGGATAATCCGCAGACCGATACCCACATCCTGATCAAAGGCTCGCGGGGGATGGGCCTGGAAAGCGTCGTACAGTTTCTGTAAGCTAATTATCTGACGGTGTAGCAGGTAGAGGAAGATTTTGTACATTGGTTCCAGTTTATAACCAAAACTCTTCCTCTACCCTATGAAAAAAGAAATTTCCCGTATCGACGTAGGCTCCGCCGCCCTTATGTACGGAGCCATTCTGGCTAC
>CATMVR010000086.1 GCA_950075905.1 uncultured Persicitalea sp.
GTCTACCGTTTCTGTTATCTTAGTTGTATAGTCCATTCTACAAAAATACGACAATCCAATTCTTATTTAGTATTATAAGCAATACCGCCCTCTTTCTTTTTATATCTATTCACAAAAGTTCTAATCTCAACCCCGCTTACAATAGCAGCTGCGATATGCTCTGTCTTAGGAAGATCTTCTTCAATTACGTATGATCTGAACGGCTTTCCGATCAAACTATCCGGAGAGTAACCCCAATGAGAGAGGGCAGCCTCACTGACATAGACAAAATTGCCCTGTTCATTGATAGAACAATACACATCCAATGAAGCATCCATTAATTGATTGGCTTCTGAACGCTGCCTGACCAGCCTGGTAATATCTCTGGACTGGCAGGCAATAGCTATAATTTCTTCTGTCTCATTTCTAAGAGATTTGAATGTCACTTGACTGTACTGCACCTCATTTGTTTCAGCATTGTAGAAGTGTTCTTCAATTTCGAACTCTTCGCCATTTAATGCCCTACTATAATATGCTTTCCATTTTAAAATATACCCTTCCCCGAAGCCTTCTACAAATACGAGTTCATCAAGTTTTTTTTCCTGGCCTGTTACTGTTTTCATCAGGTTCAGGTATGCCGTATTGGCGTATACCAAGTAAAAGTCATGGTTGATTACCCAGATCAAGTCCTTACTTTGCTCGATTATAAGTTTTGAGACATCGTTGTACATCATGTGTTTAGGTTAGCTTTATACCTTGTTGGTGGTGAATAAATTTGAGGGGTTTTTGTGGCATAGTAAGGATAGATATGTGCCTGGAAGGGGTATCTCTTGAATGCACTATGTACATTACAAAGAACTACGGATTTATAAAATTTAGACAATGCATGAGTTAAAGGGTATAAGGCGGGTTCTTCAAAATGGCACTGAATTATGAGATTTATTCGGGCATAAATTACCTTTTTTTTATTACAAAGAGAGAATTGAGCCCTAATTTATAGCTGTGGAGGTCTATGTCAACAGTAATTTACAAAAAAAGCGGTCGACTTTATAAAACCGACCGCTTTACTCTTTATGCGCTATATCTTAGTTACCGCTGCACGGCGCTTTTGGTCATTTCATTATTCACCAGTCGCCAGATGTTCAGCGGGTTGCTGTCTTCAACTCCTCCGGCAGCAGACTATCGGGCCAGTCCTGGGAGGATTGGGGCCGTACAAACCGCAGAATGGCGTCGCGGCCTACGGAGGTGAAGCGTGAGTCGGTGGTAGACGGAAAGGGCCCGCCGTGGTGCATGGAAGGGCACACCTCTACACCGGTAGGTACGCCGTTCATGATAAACCGCCCCGCCCGCCGCGCCAGCAGCCTTATGAGATGAGGATACTGGGCGGCCTCGTTTTCCTGGGCCATGAGTGAGCAGGTGAGCTGTCCGGGCACGTGCGCCAGGGCATTCTGCAACTCCTCTATATTCTCGCATACAATCAGCAGCGAGAAAGGCCCAAACACTTCTTCGTGCAGATTCGGGTTCTGCATGAACGTTTTACCACTAACACGGGCAATGGAGGCCTGCGATTGGTTCTGACCTTCTGACTCCACGTCAGACATGGCCATTACCTCTACGCCAGATTCTGCCAGAGCCTTGTCGCGCAGCTTGATAAAATTGCTCTGGATGCCTTCGGTGAGCATCGTGGCCGAGGCTACTTTTTTGATTTCTTCGGCGTAAGATTTTTCAAATCCCTCTAAGGCCGCTGATTGTACCGTGAACACCAGGCCGGGGTTGGTGCAAAACTGCCCGGCCCCCAACGTTACAGAGCCCGCCAATGTCTGAGCCAGCGACTGCGATTGGGCAGCCATGGTGTCGGGCAAGATGACGACGGGGTTAACACTGCCCATTTCGGAGAAAACCGGGATGGGCTCGTCGCGCTCCATGGCCATTTTGTACAGGGCCATGCCGCCTTTGAAAGAACCCGTAAAACCTACGGCCTTGGTGTAAGGGTGTTTCACCAGCGCGGTACCTACCTCGTAGCCATCGTCGTAGAGCATGGAAAACACGCCGTCGGGCATGCCGGTGCGGTGGGCGGCTTTCCCAATGGCCTGGGCCGTGAGGTCGCTTACGCCGGGGTGGGCGGGGTGGGCTTTCAGAATGACCGGGTTGCCTGCCGCCAGGGCCGGGGCGGTATCTACTCCCGCAATGGAATAGGCAAACGGAAAATTGCTGGAACCAAAGATCACGATCGGGCCGATCGGTACCAGCATTTTGCGCAGGTCGGGCCTGGGAGCGGGTGTGCGGTGGGGTAGGGCGGTATCTACTTTGGCATCCACCCAGGAGCCTTCGCGAATAAGGTCGGCAAACTGCGTGAGCTGATTGATGGTCCGGGCGCGCTCACCCTGCAAACGCCCCATAGGCAAGCCAGTTTCTAACTGAGCGCGTTCCAGAAGCTCGTCGCCAATTGCCATCATTTCTTCTGTGATAGCTACTAGAAAGTCTGCCCGCTGACTGGCCGGTAAGGCAGCATACACATCAAAAGCTGCTTCGGCCTTGACCATAGCGTCTTCTACCTCATCAGGTGTAGCCGGGTGGAAAGTTTCGGGCAGGTGAATATTCTGGGCCGGGACGTATGACTGAAATGTTTTTGTGTTAGCCGCCGAAAGCGCGTAACCAATATAGTTTTTTCCCTGAATGGACATAGTGTAGTTGGTGATTTAAAATTTGGATAAGTACTTATCGGTAAAAAAACGTACTCCCGGGGGGATTGATTCCGGGCGTTGGGTACAAAAGAAAAGATTTGCACTTATTTCCTGCTGGAATAGGTGCAAATCTTTACATAGTAATAGAATTGGTGCTGAAAGGGCTATCTCCGCGCACCCAGAAGGGAGTTGCTACACCAGACGTCCGATGAGAGTATCGACGGTGATGCCTTCGGCTTCGGCCTTGAAGTTTCGCACAATTCGGTGGCGCAGAACCGGCAACGCTACGGCTTTCACATCTTCGATGTCCGGTGAGTACTTGCCCGATAGCAGGGCGTTGCACTTGGCGGCCAGGATCAACGCCTGCGAGGCCCGCGGGCCGGCACCCCATTCGAGGTAGTCGTTGGCTTCCGAAGAGGCAAGGCTGGTTTCGGGACGGGTTTTCTGGACCAGTTTTACAGCGTACTCAATCACGTTGTCGGTCACAGGTACCCGACGTACCAGATGCTGAAATTCCTGAATATCGGCTCCACTGAGTACTTCCCTTACGCTGTAACGCTCGTCGGTGGTGGTACTCTTTACGATGCTGACTTCTTCGGCATAAGAAGGGTAATCCAGCGAAATCATAAACATGAAGCGGTCGAGCTGCGCTTCGGGCAGGGGGTAGGTACCTTCCTGCTCAATAGGGTTTTGGGTGGCTAGTACAAAGAACGGCCGGGAAAGATCGTGCTTTTGACCAGCTACGGTTACCGAGTACTCCTGCATGGCTTCCAGCAGGGCCGACTGCGTTTTGGGGGGTGTCCGGTTGATCTCATCCGCCAGAATGATATTGGCAAAGACGGGTCCTCTGAGAAATTTGAAATTCCGCTGTTGATCGAGGGTTTCGGAGCCCACAATATCGGACGGCATCAGGTCGGGGGTAAACTGTATCCGGTTGAAGCTCAGGCCCATGGACGAAGCAATGGTCTGAATGAGCAGGGTCTTGGCCAGGCCAGGTACCCCAACGAGCAAACAATGACCCTGACAAAATATGGCTGTGAGCAGCAATTTTACAACATCTTCCTGGCCCACGATGACCTGCCCGATTTCGGTGCGGAGTTTTTGGTAGGCCTGGGTCATGGCCTCGGCGGCTTCAACGTCCGATTGGTAACGCATAGTTTAATGAGTGAATGAGTGATTGAGTGAATGAGAGAATAAACAGCGATTGAGTGATTTAATGAATATTCATAATGGGTGGTCAAGAGTCGCAACTTTACAAGTTGAAAGCATAATGGAAGGAAAGCAATGTCAACAAAACTCTTTACTCATTAAGTTTTGAATTTCATTCTACCTACTCTATTCTCTCAATCACTCAATCACTCAATCTATCATTAGGTATTTTTATTGGGTCCCGGTGGGGGATAGCCCGAATATACGACAGTTTTGAAACTCTTCGTCTACGCTGATAAATACATCTCCGGCTGCCTTCTTAAACCATTCCTCCAGCGCATTGTTTTTCTTATTTGAAAGTACTATCTGCGCCAGCTTCTCGTAGTCATCCTGCAAGTTAGCTGTATGTGGTTCTGATTTACTTTTGTACCATAAAATACGCATAGCCGAGCGGCCATCTTCGGTACGATAGGAAATTGGCACGCTGATATCGCCCACTTTCATGCTGTCCAGGGCAAAGTACAGGGCAGGATCCATGGAGGCATCCAGCGAAAGCCGGCCGATACCCGTGTTGGGATCATTGATAATTCCGCCGGCGTCGGCGGTAAGCTTATCTTCGGAGCTTATTTTGGCTGCCTGTGCAAACGTGAGCGTATCTATTTTAATAAGGGCCCGTAGGCTATCCAGATAGTTGGTGGCCTCGGTGATATCGGTGCCACGGTTGTAGTCGGGACGAAGCAGGATGTGACGGGCGTGGTACTCGGCCCCCCGGGTTTCGATGAGCTGGATCAGGTGAAAGCCAAACTGACTTTCAACAATATTGGAAATTTCGTTTGGTTTCAGCGCCAAAGCCGCCCCTTCAAATTCGGGTACCATGGCTCCGCGCTTGGCAAAGCCCAGGTCGCCGCCGTTTTTGGCCGATCCAAGGTCTTCGGAGTATACCTGCGCCAGCATGGCAAAATCTTCACCCGCTTCGGCGCGTTTTTTAAGGTCAAGCAGCTGTGTTTTCAGTTTGTCTCTTTGCTCTTTCGTCACCGTAGCCAATCGGACAATATGTCCTACCTCCACCTCGGACGGGATGTACGGAAGGCTGTCTTTAGGAATGGAGTTGAAAAACTTGCGCACTTCGTTGGGAGTGATTTTTACATCGCCCGCAATCTTCTGCTGCATGGTCTCCACAATTGCTTGCTCTTTTACCTGCTGTCGTAGCTCCGATTTGAGCGCTTCAACGCTTTTTCCGTAGGCTTCTACCAGATTTTTCTCCGAGCCAAACCGCTGAATCATATAACTCATACGGCCGTCTAGCTGCCCATCCACTTCCTTGTCGTCCACGGTTACTGAGTCAATTTCGGCTTTGGCCAGCAGCATTTTGTTGATAATGAGCGATTCAAGAAGCTGGCAACGCTCGGGAGTACGCTGTCCTTCGGCTTTGTAGCTTTGGTAAATTTCTTCGAGTTCGGAGCGCAGAATGTAGTAGTTGTCCACGCGGGCAATGATTTTATCGACGCTGACGCCCTGTTGACCCTGACCAAAGCCAGGTAGGGAGAGCAATGCGAATCCTACGAGAATCGCGAAGCGCAGTAAGGATGGGTTCAATTTCATATCGGTTTGTTACTATCGTTGCAAAATACAGTTATCTAACGAGTTTTTCTAACTCTTCTTCATTGACTTTCACAGGAAATTTCGCCCGCAGAGAATCCAGCCACTCTTTTTCGAGAATTTTCTGGTAGGCGTTGATTACCGTTCCCCGGGCTTCGGTAAAAGTTTTGATCCGCGGTTCCTCAATTTTCTGAACGTCGATGGCCAGCACCCGGCCGTTCGGGCGGTTCAGGGTTTGAGTTCCAGGTTTCCAGTCGGCGTCTTTGAACAGAGGGTGATCTTTGGCAAAGTACCCCTCGGTGATCCGGACGGCATCCGGGGAGTTGCTCAGATTTACGGCTCTTTCCAGGTCTTTACGGGAATTGCTGAAAAACTGGAAACTAATCCGGCGGTTTCGCTCTGTCTCCGCTACGGGTCGGAATGAGCCGTAGTCTTTTTCCATAATTCGCGTAATCGGAATCCCCTGACGATTGAGATAACGAACTACATGGCCGATTCGTGCCGAGGAAATACTATCTGCCTCATCGGCGGTTCGGTAACCAGCAATTTCTACCACAAATTCGGGATTTGCTTTCAAAGTAGCCACCAGTTTGTACAGTGTATTGTTCTGCGCAATGGTCGGCTCGGTTTGCCGGTTCTGGTACAGCAGCTCTTCTCCTTTTAGGCGTAGGGTGTAGGGCGGCTTGGCCATCTCCCCGAGTACCTGCCGGAGTATCGTCGTATCGCGGGCGTCTATCACCGTAGCCAATGCCCGCTCGGGGTAGGTATACTGGGCTTTGTTCTGCTCGTATATCCGGCGCTGTCCCGTCGAGTCGTCGAGGGAGCGCTGCCATACCTGCTCTTCCATTACCTGCGAAAGCAGTACCCCTTCCCGGATATCATTCATCAGGGTCCTGAACTCGGGGTATTTGTTTTCCAGGTTTTCCTTTTCATAGGCAAAGAGTCTTTTGCCCAGAAAATCGTTGTAATAGCTGCGCAATACAAGCTTGGGATCTGATCCGGCTGGCCGGGGTGCCAGGTGGCTACGGGTATAATCCAGAAACTCCCGGGTAGTGGCTGGCGTTTTCTCGATCGTGAAAAGTACCGGATTCTCGGTCCGGCCCGTAAAGGTCTCAGGGATATTCCACTTGCCGACGATCAGGGTACTGTCGGCCAATTCCAGAAGTTCGCTCCAGGCATCAGGATTCTCACGGATAATGTATTGACTCTTCAGCCTGTCAATGACGCTTTGGGTTACGAATTTCCCCCGACTGTCGGTGATTACTTTCTGGCGCAGGGTAGGTTCCAGCTCTTCAAAGGAAGGTTGGGGGATTTTTTCAACCAGACGGATAATGTGCCATCCGTAGGGGGTTTTGATGGGCTTGGTGTAGGCGCCGGGCTGGCTGAGGGCGTAGGCCGCCTCTTCAAAAGTGGGCATCATCTCGCCCACGCCAAATACAGGCAGCAGTCCACCCTTCTGCCGCGACTCAAAGTCGTCTGAGTAAACTCCCACCATTTTCTCCCAACTTTCGCCTTTCTGCAAACGTTCGTAGGCTTCCCGGATGCGCTGCCCGGCTGCCTTGCTCTGGGACTCGGGCGTTTTGGCATTGTCCTGAATCATGATGTGGGCCACCCGGAGTTTCCCACGGCTGGGGCGCCGGTCGTGGACCTTAATCAGGTGGTAGCCCGACTTCGTTCGCACGGGTTGTGAAATCTCGCCAACGGGCGTGGTGTAGGCGGCGGTTTCGAAGGGGTACACCATTTGAAAGGCAGTGAAGTATCCCAGATCTCCTTTGTTGGATTTGGCCGTCTGATCTTTTGAAAACTGACTGGCCATTTGGCCAAAATCGGATCCTTCGAGCAGGCGCCCCCGCATGGCTACCGCCGCGCGATAGGCCGAAAGGGTATCCGCCGGTGGGGCCTCTTCGGGCACGGCTATGAGAATATGCGACGCATGTACCTCTTGCTGCAGGCGTTCGTAGGCCTCCTCAACAAGTTCTTCTACCAGCGCTTTGTCGGTCAGATACGGTATAGCCAGCTGATCCCGGTACGATGTGATTTCTTCCCGGAACTCACCGGTTGTGTCGCGCCCCTGCGTTTCGGCAGCGAGTACTTTCAGCTTGGTATTTGTAAAAACATCGAAATACTCCCGGGCAGTGAGCGACGAGGCAGAATCAGACGAGAACTGGTTTTTAGTAAAAGACTTGAAAAAGGCGTCGGGACTGAATGACTTGCTGCCAATCTGTACCAACGTGGGCGCTTCGGGCTCGGCCGGTGCCTTGGAGGGTGTTACGGATGTTTTACAGGCTACAACGAACCCTGTCAACGCAGCGATCCCTATCCAGCGATTTATATGCATACTTTTTTTTGAAACGAGCTATTCTGACGGTGGTGTACTATGTAAAGTAAAACACCTCAGCCCAGTAAATATTGTACCAACCACCAAAGTTACGGGCTTTCGCATCAGGATAAAAATCAGACTCTCAGTTTGGCTTTGCGGACTGGCTTAACCCGCACCGACTGACTCCGCAGATCGTAAGCCAGCTCGTAGTGGTAGGTGCTGCCCATGTGGCTGTTTTTAAACGTAAGGGGTACCCGCTTCACCGGGGAAGTCTGGGCCTGCTGGTAAGTAAGCTCAGACTGGTTTTGCCCCAGGAGGTCGTCATCGTCCAGCCGGTCGGCCAGTTGAAAACCAATACCCGCTACCGACAGGGCAACGGAGATGTACTTGATGGGCGTCAGTGCCACATCGGCCAGCTCGGCCAGGCCGGCAGGTACTTTGATGTAATCGTGGTACTTCCGGATTTCGGTCAGGGTTTTCCGGGCATTTTCGTAATCGTCAATTTCAAGCAATACCAGTGAGGCTACCACTTTGCCGTTTTTGGGAAGGGGGATTTCAATAGGTTGAAACGCTTTTTCGGAGAAAGCCTGGTTGGTTTTGGCCTCCTGAATACCCCAGCTACCCGTGCTGACAGCTACGGCTTTGCCCTGCTGATCAAAGGAAGTGAGGGTATAGGCCATCAGCAGCTCATCCTGACGCGAAACGGTTTCTTCCAGATCCAGGGCTTTCAGGGAAGTTACCTGCAAGCTGGTCAGGGTTTGGCGGGCGGGTTGGCAGGCGGTTAATAATACTAGGAACAATAGAGGGTACTTGGACATTTTTTTTAGTTCTTGGTTCAGAGTTCAAAGTTCTGGGTGGCTGCCGGAGGAGCGCCTCCCGCGCTGTTCAAATTTCTTCGTATGAATGATGGAAGTGCTAATTTGTAAACACCTCAATCAACTAAAAACTTTAAACACTGAACTCATTTTAAACGGATGGTTCCTGTTGGCTGAGGCAGTGAAAGCTGCCCTGTCCCCAAATGATTTCGGTAGCGGGTAGCGGGATTACTTTTCGATCCCCAAAGGCCTTTTCCAGAATATCAATGGCCAGCTGATCATTGGGATTGTTAAACACGGGTACTATCACCCCCGCGTTGCAGATCAGAAAGTTGGCGTAAGAACCCGGGGTACGAAAATCGCCGATCATGACGGCCCTGGGCATGGGCAGCTCAACGATATTGAGTGGCTTGCCGTTGAGTAGCCGCATCTCGCGCAACATTTTCAGGTTGATTTGCAGCACTTGATAATTCTCGTCGGAAGGGTCGTTTTCCACACAGGCTACCACCGTATCTTCATTGATGAAGCGCGTGGTGTCGTCGATGTGCCCGTCGGTGTCGTCGCCAACGATGCCGTCCTCCACCCACAGTACCTGCTCCACACCGTAGTAGCTGTACAGATACTCTTCAATCTGTCCCTGATTGAGGTGCGGGTTACGGTTGGGGTTCAGCAGGCACGACCGGCTGGTGAGCACACTGCCGGCGCCATTGAACTCCACTGAGCCGCCTTCCATGATAATTCCCGGCTGCACGGTGAGCAGGCCGAGGTGCCTGGCAATGGCGAATGGCGTGCGGTTGTCGTCGTCATAGGGCGGGTACTTGCCGCCCCAGGCGTTATGGCCCCAGTCAACAATCATGCGCTGCCTGGTTTCGGGATTGATCAGGAAAGCCGGGCCGTGGTCGCGGCACCAGGCGTCATTGGTGGGTTTTACCACAAACTCAATCTGGTTCAGGTCCACGCCGATGGCGTCGAGTTCCTGGCTGATAAATGATTTGAGGGGCTCATCGTTGGCAATGATCCCTACTTTTTCGCCCTGGCTGATAGCCTTGATGAATGCCAGGTACTGCGGCCGCATCCTGGCCAGCTTGTCGCCCTGCCACGAGGCCTCGTTATGCGGAAAAGTGAGCCAGGTAGCCCGATGGGGGTGCCATTCGGCCGGAAACGAAAAACCCAGCTGCTTGGGTGTCAGAGTAAGGTTGCTGACGTTTTGTTGAGTTGCCAAATTAGTTTGGAAGAAAATGTTTTGGGTAAAAACAACTTCCCGAAAGTTTTAACGCCAGACGGCAGGTCTTTCGGGAAGTGTTGGATTATGCCTGATCGATATAGCGCTGGGTAATAGGCTGGTACGAATCCACGCGCCGGTCGCGGAAGTAGGGCCAGGTAGTGCGGTAGCGGTCAATCTCTGCGAGGTCGATTTCCTGAGTATGCACCAGCTCTTCTTCATGCGGTGCCAGGTACAGCAGCCGACCGTGTGGGTTAGCGATGAAAGATCCACCCCAGAACTGCTGGTCGCCTTCACGACCCACGCGGTTTACGGCCACCACGTACACGCCATTGGCCACGGCGTGGCTCCGCTGAATGGTCTGCCAGGCTCCGTACTGCTCTTCGTTGGTAACGGGGTTGGTTTCGTTCACATCCCAACCGATAGCCGTGGGGTAAAAGAGGATTTCGGCACCTTTAAGGCTCGTAATGCGGGCGGCTTCGGGGTACCACTGATCCCAGCAGATTAATACCCCGATGGTGGCAAACCGGGTTTTGAACACCCGGTAACCTACCTCATCGCCGGCCGAGCTGGCGTGCGTGGGGGCATCGCCCGGTGTGAAGTAAAACTTCTCGTAGTAGCCCGGGTCGTCGGGAATATGCATTTTGCGGTACTTACCGAGGTAGGTACCGTCGGCATCCAGTACGGCAGTAGTGTTATGGTACAGGCCGTGGGTACGCTTCTCAAATAAAGAAGCAATGATCACCACGCCCAACTCTTTGGCAACGGCACTCAGCGCGTCGGTAGAAGGACCGGGAATGGCTTCGGCCAGGCTAAAATTGGAGTGATCTTCTACATCACAAAAGTACAGGGAGCGAAACAACTCCTGCAGGCACACAATCTGCGCACCCTGCGCGGCGGCTTCGCGTATTTTCTCAACGGCTTTCTGAAAATTGGCGTCAATATCGCTCGTGCAGCTCATCTGCACAATGCCTATGTTTACTTTTTTATTCATTATCAGGTTTTTAGCTGTTAGCTGGTTGGCTTTTTAGCTCTCAGCTGATTATCTTATAAAATACTACTAGGGATATAGGGGAAAAATTTGCGGTAAACTCAACTTTCCACCCTGCTACTTTAAACTCCCCTAAAAACCCTATTTTCTTGTTCTTAGTTCTTTTATCTCAAACATAAACGACAGCTCATTCATGCACTTGAAGTGTCCTTTCGGGCACTTTTCGTAGCCTATTTTGGAGCAGGGACGGCAGGGAAGGCCCTTGTTTTCGAGTATTACGTGGGGAGTCTGGTAGGGAAACATCCCGAAAGCGGGCGTCGTGTTGCCCCAGATAGAGTATATTTTTTTCTTGAATGCGGCAGCTATGTGCATCAGCCCGGTGTCGTGCGAAAACATAAATTCCGACTGCCGCACGAGTGAGGCAGACTGATTGAGGTTGCACTTGCCGCAGGCATTGAAGATCAGGGTATCGCCCAGGAGTAGCCTGATATGTTCGCCGGCCTCGAAATCTTCTTTCCCTCCCAGCAGAATGGTGGGGTAGTTTATCTTGCGGCAAAGCTCCACCATGCGGTCCAGGGGTAGCCGTTTGGTGGCGTGCTGTCCGCCAATGGCGTACGCTACGTAGCCCGCCCGGTGGGAGAGGGGAAGCCACTCGCGCTCCACCATATCGCGGTACGGAATGAAGTAGTCGAGTCCCCGGT
>CATMVR010000087.1 GCA_950075905.1 uncultured Persicitalea sp.
AATTTACTCCCGCAGTGAGGTAAGCCCTACGGCAACCGAAGCTTTTTTCAATCAGCTAAACCGGCATTTTCGGTACATCTCCACCTTCGCGTTTCATCCGGAAAACACTACGGCATTGACTGCTGTGCTTCTCCGTCAGAATGACATTGCGAGTCAAAAGCAATTTACACACTGGCTGGAACTGGAAAATAAGAATGGAAAAATAGAACAAGTATATACCCAAGACCGGAAAACCAATTTGCGAAAAGCGGGTAACTATCCCTGGAAGTTGATCAGTTCGGAGGATGCAGAGCCGCTCATTCGGTTGTTCAGGCAACATCACGAGCAGCAGATACAGGGTGGAGTGGCCGACTCCGCCTACGCAATACTCAGGCGCATTGACCGGGAATTAGCCAGCAGAAAAGCCCGCAGGATATTATACGCAGAGCTGGATGAAGAAATCCACGCGGGTATCATGGTGCTGGAATGGAGAGGCGTCGGCATCTATATCTTCAATGCTGCCAATGCAAAGGGCAGAAATGGCAATGCCCGAACCTGGCTACTGCACCGACACTTTGTAGAAAAGGGAGGCAGTTTGCGCTACTTTGATTTTGAAACCCCTCCCCTGGCTTCTATCGCGCAGTTTTATGCCAGCTTTGGGGCGCAGGAACGAGCGTTTTACACCATTCAAAAAAACAAGCTGCCGTTTCCGTTTCGGCAGCTTCAAAATTGGCGCAAGCGTCTGCTTACATCCACTTAAAATTGTGGCGCAGGCCCTTATAGCTGGTCAAATCCATTTCGAGGGCCCCGATCCAGAGGTCTACTTCTACTTTTACGGGCACCTTGTTCTCGTCGTCTGATACCCAGATCCGGATAGAATCTTCCCCTTTAAAGAGCTTATTGTTAGGCATAATTGGGTTCAGTTTCAGCACCTTGATTCTACCAAACTTAGTCTTTACCACATCCTTGCCACGGTACTTCACCCGCATGGGGTATACTTCTCCTGAAAAAAAGGTAGGTACCTCAACCGTCTGCCCTTCGCTGATCCGGTCAAAATCCATGGTCCGTAAAAAGTAGTAGCCGCTGATCACGTCGTGGATATTATCAGGTACTTTGTATGATTTTCTTTCCTTTTTTTCTTCTGCATAGACTACATTGCTCCCGTGGTTGAACATGACAGTCTCCTGTTTTCTGTATTTGTTTTCCTCAATATTCTGCGAAAACATCTGTGGTAAGATGGCTGCCGTATCAATGTAAGAGCGCCACTGGTCACGGACCCGGCTTACCAGGTCAAAGGCCCCCACCGTGCGGCCTGTCACGTTGACCCGGTAGCACGGACGGTTGTTTACCTTCACAATCGAGTTGCTGATTTCCACTTTGGCTTCGGCGGCGTTGATGAATCCATAATGTACCCGATATTCCAGCTTTTCTCCGGCACCAAAGCTACTATTGGGGATTTGACGGTAGTTGTCCTTGACGTTGAGTGCAAACAATGAGAATACAACTAGGCATAAAAGGCTTATCAAAAGTCTTGTTTTCATAAAGTTGTGTTTTTTCATTATGGCATTTAATGGCTAGGCTGGCTTACAGGGAAGGGTATTTTTCCTTTAAGTATTTCATATACTTTTTGAAATCTCCATTAAACTTCTCCTCAAACTCTTTTCTATACGCATTTTGCTTAGACTTATACGTTTGATACCCTATAAAATACGCATTATTAGGCAGTTTAGTTTCATCTACCGGTGCTTTCTTACTGAACGTCACCTTCCCGGCCAGTAGTGTGTCGGCCGTAGTATCTATATGAATTATGAGGTTCTTTTTGAGCGCGTCTTTGACCGAATCTACCTTTTGATCGGCAAATGTTGCGTACAGGCTATCTAGTTCCTGCGCTCCACGTAGCACGTGCTGGGAGTAAGCGTCGTTGTACTTTTTCGAAAATTCGTACTTCTTCAATTCTTTGGAGACGGGCCCGTATTTCTGGGTCAGAAACCGCACCGCTCCCACATCGCCCACAAAACTTGCCAGGTTCTCATTCATTTCCAGATTGTTTTTGACAAATAGTGTACCATGCGTAAGCTCGTGCAATATCAAATTGGCCAGACTTCCCTCAGACCGGCTCAGCATACTCGACAGGATAGGGTCTTTGAGGTAGCCAAGAGTAGACCAGGCCGACACCTCGTTGATGTCGGTGTCGTAGCCTTCGGCAATCAGCGCAGCCTCCTGCCTGGCGGCCCGGGTAGAATCAAAAAACCCTTTATAGGCAAAGGATCCAATAAATGGAAACGTCCACTCACGGGCTTTGAGCTTGTAGCGCTCCGAAGCCGTAATTACCCACAGAATGGGCTTACCGCCCTGATCATAAAAGGTGGTGTAATTATCGGAGGGATTCAGGCCTAGTGAATCTACGCCGAACTGTTTTATTTCCTGGATCAGTCTGATCCGTTCTTTCAATGAATCCGGAAAGGCAGGGTCCTGCAACACATCCTCTACGTCGGTTACGTTCATCAGAATTCGGGCTTGCCCCGTAGCCTGCATCCAACCGTAGCTAATTTCGTCCCGATAAAACAAACCTACCAGGAAAAGGGCCAGCAGAAAACCCAATGCGAACTTTTTGAGCATAAACAGAAAACAGATTTGAATAAAAATGGCAAGTAGCAAACACAAAAAAACTCTTACCTGTTCCTTGCCCCATTGGAAGCAGCCCAGGTAAGAGTATCATTTTTTTGGGTAAGCTTTGGCCAAAGCTACATATAATTCAAATCATTATTGGGTTTCAGCCGGATCACTTTAAGGGCATTCAGGAGCCGGATCAGGGGGTAGGTCGGGTCAAATTCGAACCAGCGGAAGCCAAAGTTGGCCCGACCGCCAAATTTGTGGTGATTGTTGTGATACGATTCTCCCAGCATCAGAAAATCGAAGGGCAGCAGATTTTTGGCCGTATCGTTTACTTTGAAGTTGACGTACCCGTACCGGTGCGCGTACCAGTTAATAATGACACCGTGCACCGGGCCCATCAGGAAATGTATGGGCAGCAGCAGGAACATCCACCAGGCAGTAGCAAACTGAATATAGAAGAGAGAGTACAGTACCCCCCAACCAATGCGCGATATCCAGGTATCACCCAGCCGCTCGATGAACGCCCAGTGCGGGACGCCTTTTTTGAAGCGCGGCGCGATGCTGTCATTGCGCCTGAGAATGACGTTGTAGTAGTTTTTGGTTTTCCACATCATGTCAAACAGGTTTTTTGAGTATTCCGGTGAGTGCGGGTCGAGCTCCGTGTCGGCATGGGCATGGTGCAAGCGGTGCATAACACCGTACGCATAGGGACTCAGAAACGACGATCCCTGAAATATCCAAGTCAGGGCATAAAAAAACTTCTCCCAGTTGGGACTCATAGTAAACATCTTATGCGCCGCGTATCGGTGTAGAAAGAATGTTTGCATCAGGAGAGAGAGGTACCAATGGGCAATAAAAAACAGGAGGATTTCCATAAATAAGACAATTTTAGCGACTACTTTTTGGCAAAAGTACCCGGCTGCATCTTTTAAAAGGATGAGCATCGTCAGTTTTGGGAAATTTGTTTCCTGCTATCTCCCAATTATCCCCTCCGCTGGCTTTCTGATACTGCCTTACGGAGCCTGCTTTGTACCGCTTTACCTTTCATAAAAAAGTGTTGATTATAATACAAAAATCAATTGCCTATGTCAATAATTAAACATATATTTACATCACCATTACAAACGTATGTAGGGCGGTTCGGGAGGTATCTTCAACCGCTTTTCTTATGTACTCAATAAACAATTTCAAACATCCCTTATGGCACAAACAGTTGATGCGGACAGCAAACTAAAAGCGCTGCAAACTACACTCGAAAAATTAGACAAAACGTACGGCAAAGGCACCGTAATGCGCCTAAGCGACAGCAAGGTATTGGATGTACCTACAATTTCCACGGGTTCGCTGGGCCTGGACCTGGCCCTCGGCATCGGCGGTATGCCCCGGGGACGCGTGGTAGAGATATACGGTCCGGAATCTTCCGGTAAAACCACCCTGGCGATGCACTGTATCGCCGAAGCACAGAAAAAAGGCGGTCTGGCGGCGATTGTGGACGCCGAGCACGCTTTCGACCGCAGCTATGCCGAAAAGCTGGGCATTGACACCAAAAACCTTTTGATTTCGCAGCCCGATAGCGGTGAACAGGCCCTGGAAATAACCGAGCACCTGATTAGCAGCGGGGCTCTGGATATCATCGTTATCGACTCGGTAGCGGCTCTGGTACCTCGCGCTGAGCTTGAAGGCGAAATGGGCGACAGCAAAATGGGCTTGCAGGCCCGTCTGATGTCGCAGGCCTTGCGGAAGCTCACCGGGGTGATCAGCAAGACTGGTTGCTGCTGCATCTTTATCAACCAGCTTCGTGAGAAAATCGGCGTTATGTTTGGCAACCCCGAAACCACTACCGGTGGTAACGCCCTGAAATATTACTGCTCGGTACGACTAGATATTCGTCGGGTAGGTCAGATCAAAGAAAGCGCTGATAATATCCTGGGGAACCGAACACGGGTGAAAGTGGTCAAAAACAAGCTGGCCCCCCCTTTCAAGGTGATAGAGTTTGATATCATGTACGGTGAAGGTATCTCCAAAGCCGGCGAGATCATTGATCTGGCCGTGGAGCTGGACATCGTCAAGAAGTCGGGCTCATGGTTTAGCTACGATGGAAATCGCCTGGGACAGGGCCGGGATGCGGTGAAATCCCTGATCAAGGATAACCCTGAATTGATGGAGGAACTGGAAACCAAAATCAAGGCCAAGGTAAGTGGTGATCCCGAAGCACTCGTGGATACGAGTGAGCCAAATGGCTCAGACGACGAGTAAAACATAGTATATTGCCATCTGTTGGCCATCAAAAAAGCCCCACCGAAAGGATGGGGCTTTTTTGATGCTTACCTAAGCATCAGAACCGACTATCGTTGTCATCATCGTCGTCATCGTCTTCAAAGCCAAAACCATAGTCGTCGTCGTCCTCCGCACCGGGGCCGGAAAACATACTACTAACCAAATCTTTAAAGTGAGTTCCTTTATCGAGCGCCTGCTTGCCAACAAGCGAGTACTCGGCCATGCCGTGCAGCGCAAACTCCATCATAAAAATCTTATCTTCTTTGCTCAGCCGTGAGGTGAACTCATCCACGAAATCATCCAGCCCATCGATGGTTTTGAGTCGGGCCTCGTACTCGCGATTGGTCATATCGCTCATCAGATCCATTTCGTTATTGGCCCCAAACCACTCTACAATCTTAGCGAAAGGATTATGTTTTGCCTTTTTGGCTTTTTCCGGATTAGGAAAGAAGTTAAGAAACTGGGTACGAATGGCTTTGCCAATCAAGTTTTGGGCCACAATCACCGGACCTTCTACCTCTCCTTCGTACACCAGCTCCACCTTGCCACAAATAGCTGGCACAACCCCATACAGATCGGATATACGAACATACGTTTCCTTCTCGCTGTTCAGCAGGGCGCGTCGCTCAGCGGCACTAAGCAGGCTTTCGTAGGCCGAAATGGTCATCCGGGCCGAAACTCCGCTCTTGCTGTCGACGTACTCGCTCTCCCTTGCCTCAAAGGCAATCTGCTCAATCAGTACCTTGATCAGGTCATTGGTTTTGACAAGCCCTTTCTGTTCGGGCTTCACAAATGCTTCCTGCTCCGTGATTTTCTGGCCTATTTCGAGGCTTTTCGGGTAGTGCGTTACAATCTGACTATCGATCCGGTCTTTGAGGGGCGTCACGATGCTTCCCCGGTTGGTATAGTCTTCGGGGTTAGCCGTAAACACAAACTGAATATCCAGGGGCAGGCGCAACTTAAAGCCACGGATCTGAATATCACCTTCCTGTAAAATATTGAAAAGGGCAACTTGAATTCGTGCCTGCAGATCGGGTAGCTCGTTGATAACGAAAATCCCCCGGTGCGAACGCGGAATAAGGCCAAAATGAATAACCCGCTCGTCGGAGTAGGGTAGTTTGAGCGTGGCGGCTTTGATTGGATCCACATCACCAATGAGGTCGGCTACTGATACATCGGGAGTAGCGAGCTTTTCGGTATACCGGTCGGAACGGTGCATCCAGGCGACTGGGGTATCGTCACCCTTTTCCGCTATTATGTCCTTGGCTGTACGCGAAAGCGGCTGTAAAGGATCATCGTTCAGATCGGTGCCAGCCACGTAGGGGATATACTCGTCCAGCAAATTCACCATCATGCGGGCAATTCGGGTTTTGGCCTGCCCGCGCAGTCCCAGCAGATTGATATTGTGCATGGAAAGAATGGCCCGCTCTACATCGGGAATAACGGTATCCTCATAACCCCAGATGCCCGGAAATACTTCTTCTTTTTTTCGGATTTTCTCAATCAGATTCTGACGGAGTTCCTGTTTTATGGTTTTAGGACTGTAACCAACAGCCTTCAGTTCTCCCAATGTATGAAGACTAAGGAGTTGTTTGGTAGTAAGATCGGTGTAGTTCATGTAAGATTGGTAAAAAGGAAGCAAAATGATACCTATGCCTAACACGCCAGCCACCAAAATGGTTTTCACCTACATCCCATAAAACCTCATCAACATCCGTTCAAAAATCCGTTGGGGAAGTATGGAATGGAGCATTATGGCAGCTTTCTGCAAAACCGGGCCCACAGTATAGTGAAGTCGGGGATTTTCTTTTTCAACAATCATGGCCACAGTACGGGCAATCGCCGTAGGTGGAGGAGCTTCGCTAACCTCCTGATTGATCTGACGTTGGATATGGAAAAAGGTCTTTGCATAGACCGAACTATTTCGGGGTTGGGCCACAAGACGGTTCTGATTGATGCTCGTGGAAGTATCTCCGGGCAGTATGCTGCACACCTTAATCTTAAACTCTTTCAATTCCATGCTCAGCGACTCTGTTAAAATTTCCAACGAAGCCTTGGTAGCACAGTAAATACCCCGATACGGCAAGCCCATTTCGGCGGCAATAGAGCTAATATTGATGATCAACCCTCCCCCCTGCTCTCTGAAAATCGGTATGATGGTCCGACAGACCCGAAGCACGCCCATCACGTTAGTGTTGAACACTTTGTAGATCAGCTCATCGGTAGTTTCTTCAAGGGGCCCTACTATCCCCAGGCCGGCATTGTTGACCAATACGTCTATCCGTCCTGCTTTTTCTAATATCTGATCGATGGCACTCTTTACCATATCCTCCCGGGTCACATCCATGCAGATCCATTCAAAATTGCTATGCTCGGGTTTTTTTCGACTGGCTCCAAATACCCGGTACCCCTTTGCTGTCAGGAACTCGGCGGTACTTTTACCAATTCCCGAGGATGCGCCGGTAATGAGAATGACTTTGGGGCTTGTTGACATCACGAAGGTTTAAATCAGGGCGTAAAGTTACGTGGCGACCACGATAGCATCAACTCCCATAGTGCATTTGGTGAAGGTATTCAAACAAAAAAACCTATGCCTTCCATAAGAAGCCATAGGTTTTTGATATAAGTACCTTTTATCGAGCGTACGCTACAGAGCGCATCTCCCGAATTACCGTAATTTTGATTTGCCCGGGGTACTGCATTTCTTTCTCAATCTTCTGGGAAATGTCGAATGAAAGTAGGTTTGCCTTTTCGTCGGTAACATTTTCGGCGTCCACGATGACCCTTATCTCGCGTCCGGCCTGGATGGCATAGCATTTCTCCACCCCGTCAAAGGCCGTGGCCAGGTTTTCCAGATCGCGGAGCCGCTTGATGTACGACTCCATCATCTCGCGGCGGGCACCCGGCCGTGAGCCAGATATGGCATCACATACCTGAATAATAGGCGAAATAATGCTAGTTTTTTCTATTTCATCGTGGTGAGCACCAATGGCGTTGCACACTTCAGGATGCTCCTTGTATTTTTTAGCAAGCTCCATCCCGAGCAGGGCGTGGGGCATTTCAGACTCCTCGTGCCAAACCTTGCCTATGTCGTGCAGCAGACCAGCCCGCTTGGCCAGCTTGGCGTTCAGGCCCAGTTCTGAGGCCATTGTGGCGCAAAGCTTAGCTACCTCGCGGGAGTGTTGCAGCAGGTTCTGACCGTACGAAGAACGGAACCGCATCCTCCCGATCATTTTTACCAACTCGGGGTGCAGTCCGTGTACTCCCAAGTCAATGACCGTCCGCTCACCAATTTCCACGATTTCATCTTCGATGTTCTTGCGGGTTTTGGCCACCACTTCTTCAATCCGGGCGGGGTGAATCCGACCATCCTGCACCAGGCGGTGCAACGACAGGCGGGCAATTTCGCGCCGAACGGGGTCAAATCCAGAAATTACAATGGCCTCCGGGGTATCGTCTACAATGATTTCGACCCCGGTAGCGGCTTCAAGGGCCCGGATGTTACGGCCTTCACGACCAATGATCTTACCTTTGATGTCGTCGTTTTCGATATTAAAAACCGACACGCAGTTTTCGATCGCATGCTCAGCGGCGGTACGCTGAATGGTTTCAATCACGATTTTCTTGGCTTCCTTGGTGGCCGTCAACCGCGACTCCTCCATCACGTTTTTGATGTGGGATGCAGCTTTTGACTCGGCTTCCGCCCGCAGGGCATCCACGAGCTGATCGCGCGCCTCGGCGGCGGTCAGGTTGGCAATCTTTTCCAGCTGCGTCACCTGCTGCTGCAGCAGTTTTTCGGCTTCCTCGCGGCGCTTGGTAGCCAGTTCGGTTTGTTGGGTCAAATTGCTTTTGAGCGTCTCCAACTCGTTCTCCCGGCGCTTGTTCTGCTCAATGATCTGCGAGATATTCTGTTCCCGCTGTTTGAGTTTCTGCTCGTTGGTCTGAAGAATGTTCCTTTTCTTGGTGGCTTCTTCTTCAAACTCTTCTTTCAGCCGCAAAAATTTCTCCTTGGCTTCCAGAATGCGGTCTTTCTTGATATTCTCGGCACTAACTTCGGCATTTCTAAGTATTTCTGCGGCTTTTGCGTTTGCCTCCTCTTCCTTTTTGTTAAAGGATTTTTGAAAGATCAGCTTTCCGAAAAATATCCCGGCTGCCAATGCGATGACATCCGTCAAGAGTAACATTAAAAAGTCTGGCATAATTAATTCCTGTTAATTTGGTGGTTTACGATTGCTGAAACCGAACAGGCTATTTATGGACCGAACTTTCAGTAAAACGAACTATCTGCGAGTTTTGAATAAGTTTACAAAGCTTCTGTCACAAGGACATCAAGATCGTCGACCCGGTCTTCCAGGGCGGCGATCAGTTTACCCAATTGATCCTGAGACTTCTGTAAAGCAACCAGGCAATCAATAGAGGTGAGGGCAATGGCCTCCAGTGGATCATGCCCTTTTGCTTCATGAACTTTCATTTTATGCATAAACACCTCATAACCATCGCGATACAAAGCTTCCTGCGCGGCAGGTACGCTCAAATTAAAGCCTTTATCAAGTATCTTGATAAAAACGGTTGCATACGGTTTAGGCCTACTATCCTCCATCATAAGGTGTCCTCCAGCATTTCTATGCACTTATCTATCTCTATAATATATCGTTCGACTGAATCTTTCAGTTCGGCTAAACCGTCTGTGGGTGTCAGCTTATTACTGACAATCTTAGCGAAATTTTTAGATTTATTAAAATCTTTTTGTATTAAACTGTATTTTTTGTGGATTAATTTTAATTCGTCTTCGAGCTGCCTGTTCCTGGCTTTCAACTCTTCGTTTTCCCGTTCCAGCTTAACCAGATCCCATTTGAGCTTATTTTTGATAGCAATCAGGTGCTTCAGCTTTTCCCTGAAATTGCTAAGTTTTATGTTCAGACTATGGATCGGGTAAACAGCCATAAATTGGAATTATTTACGAATGATAGCCCCAAGCTCTCTTTCAAAGGTAGCCATCACCCGCTGCATTACTTTGTCAATAACCTTGTCTGTTAAGGTTTGTTGGGTATCCTGAATAATAAAACTCAGCGCGTAGGCTTTTTTCCCCTGCAAAGACTCCCCTTCGAACACGTCAAATACATTGACCTCTTTGAGAAGTTGCTTCTCTGTACGAAACGCCAGCTGATGCAACTGGGCAAAGGTAACGGCCTTATCCAGAACCAGCGACAAGTCCCGGCGTACCTCGGGAAAACGGGGTACCTCCCGGAACTGTACCGCGGCATTGTACTGCTTCAGCAAGTAGTCCCAATCAAAATCGGCGTACCACACGGAGGTTTTCAAACCAGCTTTTTTGGTAAGGCCAGCCCTAACCAGCCCCAGGCTGACCAGGGTCTTTTTGTTCAGGGTATATTCCAGTCCTGTCTGCATGATGCCGTTGCTGACAACGACAGTTTCCACTCCTTTGACCTTCATGGCTGTCAACACCTGCTGTACCGCGGCGGCCAGATCATGAAATTTGACCTCACGGGCGGGTACAAACCAGCTTTCAGCCTGCATGGCGCCCGTCATATAAACGCACAAATGACTTTTTTCGACGTATTTGGCTCCCTGTTTGTGGTAGGTTTTGCCAAACTCGAAAAGTTTCAGGTCTGCCTGCTTCCTGTTCACATTGTAGGCTACCGTTTCGAGTCCGGAAAATAGCATGGTTTGCCGCATCACCGACAAGTCTTCGCTCAGGTAGTTCAGTACCGGCACGGGCTCTCCCGTCAATTCTCCGGCCAGCTGTGCCTGCGGTGCGGGCTTGGTGAGGGAATTATTGATTATTTCAAAAAAACCATTGGCGGCCAATGCTTCCGCGCAGCGAATCCGCAGTTTGTCGGGATCGTTGGTCGGAAAATCTGACAGAAAATCGGAACGCATTGCGGGCGACAGCTCCACGTTGTCAAAACCATAGATACGCAGGATTTCCTCAATGATATCGGCTTCCCGATGCACGTCAACGCGGAAAGGCGGCACCACGGCCATAAACCCGTTGTCGTCCTCCTGCTCTACCTGAATATCCAGGCTTTCCAGAATGGACTTCATCAGGGTTCGATCCAGCGACTTGCCGATCAAGCGATCCACGTTTCGGTACTTAACAGGTACTCTGAAATGCTCAATGGGCTCAGGATACAGATCAATTACCTCCGAAGAGACGGTGCCGCCCGCCACTTCTTTGATCAGCAACACTGCTCTTTTTAAAGCGTACAAAGGCATGTTGGGATCGGTGCCCCGCTCGTAACGAAACGACGCGTCGGTTTTGAGGCTGTGCCGCTGCGCCGTCCGCCGAATCCAATCGGCGGAAAAATAGGCCGATTCCAGAAAAATAGACTCAGTAGACGTAGTAACCCCCGAATGCTTGCCCCCAAAAACCCCGGCAATACACATGGGGCCTTCGGTATTGCAAATCATCAGATCGTAATCGGCCAGCGTCCGCTGCTGATCATCGAGCGTAACGAAGGTACTACCTGCCGGCAGGGTCTTGACCACCACGCGGTTTCCTTTGACCGCGGCCGCGTCGAAGGCATGAAGCGGCTGGCCC
>CATMVR010000088.1 GCA_950075905.1 uncultured Persicitalea sp.
CCCCACAGCCGTACCGGGCTGGCGCGTAGATCCCGCCGTATCGGGAGGCGGACACTTTCATGACCTGGCCGCCCATCAGTTTGATTTTCTGGAATATGCCCTCGGACCCGTCAAAACGGCCCGGGGTATCTGCCGCAATCAGGCTGGACTCTACGCCGCCGATGACGTAGTGGTGGCCTGTTTTTCGTTCGAGTCGGGCGTGGTAGGTACCGGTAGCTGGTGCTTTACCGCCAGTAGTCGCCCGCGGCAGGACGAGACTTTTCTGATCGGTTCCAAAGGACGAATTACCTTTTCTTTTTTCGAAAAATTCGTGATCCGTATCGAGACCGAAGCCTCCACCGAGGAAATCGAAATCCCCTATCCCGAGCATGTGCAGCAACCGCTGATAGAAACCATCGTGGCCGAGCTCCGCGGTGAAGGGCACTGCCCCAGTACCGGTGAAACGGGCGCCCGGTCGAGTATTATCATGGATTGGATTACGCACTAGCAGGTCGGAGCCGAGAAAGCAATTCTATTCCGATAAACTATTCATCAACTTCATAAAACCAGAAAAACAAACTAAACCCATGAAACTGATTGAACAACATTTCTCCCTCGAAGGAAAGGTAGCCATCGTCACGGGAGCCAGCAAGGGCATTGGCGAGGCCATTGCCCGCTTTCTGGCCGATGCCGGCGCCAGGGTAGTGATCAGCAGCCGCAAGCAGGCCGATCTGGATACCCTGGCCGACGACATGCGGCAGCAAGGCGCCGACGTCACAGCCGTATCCGCTCACGTGGGCGATACGGAGCAGCTGCGGGCGCTGGTGCAAAAAACGATTGACGCGTATGGCGGCGTGGATATTCTGGTAAACAACGCCGCCGCCAACCCCCACTACGGCCCGACGCTGGAATTTCCGGAAAGCGCCCTGGACAAGATCACGCAGATCAACGTCAATGCCCCTCTCATGCTCACCAAACTGGTACACCCCAGCATGAAAGCCCGCGGCGGCGGAAGTATTATCAATATCAGCAGCATTGCCGGCCTCACACCTGACCCAGGGCTGGGGATGTATAGCGTCACCAAGGCGGCGCTCAATATGCTTACGAAGGTACTGGCCAAGGAACTGGGCACCGATGGCATTCGGGTCAATGCCATTTGTCCGGGGCTGATCAAGACGAAGTTTAGCCAGGCGCTGTGGGAGGACGAAAAAACGCTGGCGCGTTTTACCAAAAACTTACCCGTAGCCCGCATGGGTACGGTGGAGGAAATCGCCGGTCTGGCGCTGTTTCTAGCCTCGCCCGCGTCGGGTTACTGCACGGGGGGTATCTATACCGCCGACGGTGGCACGACTATTTAGATCGATCAGCAGCAACCTTCATCTGCTCTATATCTATGGAAACTACCTATTACCTTCTGCTGTCTATTCTGGTGCTGGTATCGTTGCTTCCCTTTTTTCCAAACCAACACTGGATGTTCCGGGTCTGGGAATTTGGCCGGATTTAAGTACTGGTGCTGCAGGTTGTATTGCTGATCGCCGGCTTTTTACTGATCAGCCCGAAAACCGACCTCTTCTGGGCTACTACCCCTCTGCTGTTTTTATTGGGGGCCAACAATGTGCGGGTACTGCTTCCTTACACTCCTTTGTTCAAAAAAGCAGCCCCAGCCACCACCCAAAAACATTCAAACAGCGTTTCGGTACTTTCAGTAAATGTGTACCAGTTCAACACGCAGTACCAGCGTATGATCGATACCATACAAAATATCGATCCGGACATTATCCTGACCATGGAATCAAACCAGGCCTGGGAAGATGCCTTGACTGTACTCGAAAAAGACTACCCCTACTCCAAAAAAATCGCATTGGAAAATACCTACGGGATGCACTTTTACAGCAAGCTCAAAGCCAGTGACATCAAGGCACACTACTTCGTAGCCGACGACATGCCCAGCATTGAAGCCACACTGGAAACATCAGACAAAACCAAATTTACGCTCTTTGGCGTTCATCCCGCTCCGCCCAGCCCCACCGAAGAAGCAAACTCAAAGGAACGCGACGGAGAACTGCTATCGGTAGCCCGGCGGGTTAAGGAGGTCAATACTCCAGTACTGGTAGTAGGAGATTTTAACAACGTAGCCTGGGCGCGCTCTTCCATTCTTTTCCGAAAGACATCAGAACTGCTCGACCCCCGGATTGGCCGGGGGTTCGTGTCTACCTTTCACGCCCGCTACAAGCTCTTAAGGTTTCCGATTGATCTCTTTTTTCACTCCACCGATATTTTCGTAGAGGACTTCCGCACCCTGCCCGACGTAGGCTCCGATCACCTTCCCTTGTATAGCCGCTTTTTTGTCAACCATTCAAGCGATATTCAGGAAGAGGAAGTAGAAGTACTCGACGAAGAAGAATCGGAAGAGGTAGAAGAAATGATTGAGGACGGTATCGAAGAAGAAAGCGACCGCCCCGCCGTGGCTACCGAATGAATCAATCCATGTGCGTAATCACGAAGTCTATTGTATCAAATCCAACCGAGTCCATGCAATCCGTTCAAATCAACCGTAGTACCCTCAACTTTTTGAAAGACCTGGCCGCTCACAATGACCGCGAGTGGTTTGCTGAGCACAAGGAAACCTATACCGAGGCCCAGCAAAACATGATTGACTTCGTGGACGCCCTGATCGTGACCATGAATACCCACGATGTACTCGAAAACGAATCAGGCAAGAAGAGCCTCTTTCGCATCTACAACGATGTCCGGTTCAGCAAGAACAAGGCTCCCTATAAAACGCGCTTTGCGTTCAGTTTGCAGCGGGCTACCAAAGCCAGGAGGGGCGGCTACTACGTCAACATCACGCCGGGCGGCTCCTTTCTGGCCTGCGGCTTTTTTGGCCCCAATCCGGAAGATCTGAAACGAATACGGCAGGACATCGACGTGAATTATGAAGATTGGAATACCCTGCTCGACTCAGAAAGCATTCGTACTGTCTTCGGCGAACTACGCGGTGAGCAGGTCGCTACTTCCCCAAAAGGCTATTCTAAAGACCACCCGGCCATTGGCCTGCTCCGGCACAAGCAGTTTATTTTTCGTCGGGAGTTTTCAGACCAGGAAGTTCTGGCCGATGATTTTTCTGACCGTATCAGCAATTCCTTCCAGGCCCTACGTCCCTGGCTCGATTACATGAGTCAGGTGCTGACCACTGATCTGAACGGGGAGTTGGTGAACTAGGGAGATGTGCTTTCAAACAACCGGCAACGCAAACAGATCATCCGCGCTGATTTCGAAATCGGGCAGAACCGGCTGGGCCGAACAGATATCCTGATCGGTACAGATTGTAACATTTTTGCGTGAGGTATAGATATAAACCACCCGGTTTTCGGGATAAACATGCCATACCACCTGCACTGTTGATTTGAAATATTCGGCTACCTTTTCTTCTACCTTGATGGCGTCGTCGGTAGGAGAAATAATTTCAATTACAAACGAAGGAATTGGTTCTTCTGAGGAGTCAGCGCTGGTGTCGATCTGCTCTCCACTAAAAAATGCCAGATCGGGGCGGCGCATCTGAATGCCCGTTAGCATGACGTCCTGCTCCATGACGAGTTCTCCTCCCTGCTGATAGGCCCCCGTGCTGGCAAAAAGCCGACTGAGTGTTCTGATCAGGAACAGATGCTTCTTTTTCATTTTCTCAAATCGAATCAGTTCTCCGTCATTCCACTCGTAGGTATAGCCGTCGTTAGGCTCCCAGGCTATAAACTCCTCCAGGGACCGGGGAGAGTACTGTATGTCTTGCCGAGTATCCATAGTCAAATAACCTTTCTCAAAGATAACACTTTGTCCGGATTTTGTGCCGCTAATGCCAGGGCTTGCTAGTTCCGCCGTTCAAAGTCCTTTTCGCTGGTAGCCCCGCCGCTAAAATGCCGCAGGTTGTAGGTAAAGGTGAGCATAAAGTATCGCTGCAGTACGTTGGACTGCACATCTTCTACCAGAATATCCGTTACGTTACGCCGGATACTGACGTTTTGTTTGAGCAGGTCAAACACGCTCAGGCTGATTTCCCCGCGCTGATTAGCAAATACCTTTTTACCCACGCTCATGTTCCAGATCATGTAGTTGGTATTGAAACCCGCCGAAAGACCGGTATTGAGCTGGTGTACCAGGTCGGTGCGGTACACAAGTCCCTTCCAGATTACCCACGTCAGGCGCAGGCGGGTACTCTGATTGAAATAATTCTCCGTTGTTTTGCGCAGTGAGCGGTTGACAAGCGTATACCCGGAGCGCGAAGAAACGTAGAAGTCCACCGACTCGCTGATGTTGCTGCTGATAGAAGCCCCTACCCGGAAAGAGGTCGTACCGGTAAAGTTGGTCAGGGAGTCGATCTGACTGGGAAGCCGGGTATGGTTAACGAAGCCAAACAAACTCAGCTTGGACTTGATAAAATTGAGCGGCTGCCCAAAATTGATAAACGAACGGATAGTCCAGTAGCCGTCCAGGTTGACAGGCCGCGAAAGTTGTGAACCCGTCTGCAGAGTGTCTACGGCGGTGAGCGGAATGGGCCTCCGCGCGGTGAATGTACTCGTACCAATGTAGTTGGGAATTACCGACGCCTCCGACATAGCGTAGAACGTATGATCGTTTTCGGGATTTTGCGCCCGGTACCTTACCCGGAACCGATTCTGCACCGACTGCACCAAATTAGGGTTTCCGGTCCGGACGTAGAGTGGGTTAGATACATTGAATACACTCTGCAGCTGACCAATGGAAGGGGCGTCCGTCCAGCTGCGGTAGTCCATCTCGATGTTGTTGGTTTTGGAAAACTTGTACTCAAACCGTACCGCCGGCAGCACGTTGGTAAAGGTCCGGTCAATGGAAAACTCTCCCGGAAAAAACTGGTCGTTGTGCAGCTTGGCCCGCTGGTACTCTGCCTCTACCTGAAACCGCACCTTGTCGTTCCGAAACTGGTAGCCCAGCTCGGTTTCTTCGGTCATGTAGTCGCTCTTGAACGTATTGCTCAGGCCTACATTCAGGTTGGTATAGTCGTCGTTCAGCTCACTGTAATCGTACAAGCGCCGGTCAGAATCGTCGTAGCGGTTGCCACGCTCGTGCTGCACCTCAATACGGCCAAACTTTCCGACGGGTTCGGTATAGGTAAAATCGGCCTCCCACGAAAACCCGCGCCTGTCGAAATCCGTAAACTGGTTCAGCACATTGCTACGGTCCGGCTCCCGAAAGTAGGTGTTGTCGGCCAGGCGGAAGTTTTCGCTACTACTGTTACTGAACCCCGTGCTCAATCGAAAAGTAAGTCCGCGGCCCTTTTTATCAAACTGGTGGCTGTAATATGCTGTGTTGCGGAAGTTGAGGCTGGTGCTCGTGGACGTGGCCGTATTTTCGGTCTGGTTCAGGGGGCTGATATCATTCTCGGTTCTCCCCAGAAAATAGGAGAAGTCATCGCCCTGGCGTATGTTTAGATAAGGACGGATCAGGATACGGTTCTTGCTGTTGATCTTGTAATCGATTCGCATATCTGCCTGGTGTACCCCGTCTTTCTCGGTGCTACGGTTGTTTTCCGAATAGACTCTACCCGAGTCAGCCGGGCTCACAAACTGCTGAAATTTGGACTGCACACCAAAATTCTGCTGGTGGGTGTAGGAGTAGTTGCCGCTGGCCTCAATCTTGGGACTCCACATATCCGAGTAGTTGACCCCGATAGAGTTGGTTTTGATGATACCATTCCGGGGCCGGTTGTCGCGGCCATTGCTTTCATCGGAGCCAAAGCTGGTGGTATTGATGTTGTTGCTGAGGCCAGTAACGGTAAACCGGCGGTCTTCGTTGAACAAATTGATACTGGCCCCTACCATGTAGCGGTCGTCGGTACCGTAGCCCGCCGAGGTTTTGCCAAACTGCCCGCGGCGGCGATCGGGCTTAGTTACGATGTTGATCGTTTTGATATCTTCGCCGTCGTCAATTCCCGTGAGCTCAGCCTGATCACTCTTTTTGTTAAAAATCTGAATATTGGCTACTACCTCTGCCGGCAGGCTCTGCAGCGCCTTGGCCACATCAGTGCCAAAAAACGGCTTTCCATCGATCAGGATCTGCTGCACGTCTTCGCCCTGCGCCTGCACTTTACCGTCTTCCATAGTAACGCCGGGCAGCTTTTGAATCAACTCCTGCGCGCTGGCATCCGCCGCCGTCTTGAAGGCTCCCGCGTTGAAATCGGTCGTATCGCCCCGCTGTACCGCGGTAGCCATCTGCCCAACTACCTGCACTTCCTGCAAGGTGTTTACATCTTCCTGCAGCAACAAAATACCGAGATCAATCGGATCTGCCTCCACTTCCACGTTACGGGATATGGGCTTAAAACCCAGGTAATTTATTTTGATAAGGTAAGTTCCCGGAGCCACTTTCTCAAATCTGAACTCCCCGTTGCCATCAGCCATGACGCCGTTGGTGGGTTGCTCATCGGTAGTTTTCTGAATCGAAACAATGGCACCGGGCATAGCCGACTTATCAGAAGCATTCTGAACGGTACCCTGAATGGATACCCGTTGGGCGTACGACTGAAAAGCGAGGAGAGATAGCACAACCTGCAAAAAAAGCACATACTTCCATTTTCTCCCCGGAGTAGTAAACAGCATATTCGTTATTGTTAGTTAAATGCACCGTTTGGGTGCAGATTGATTATCAAATGATGATTTTCCCATAAATGGAAGCAGGATTGACCGTATGCAGAAGACTTTCGAAGTGTTAATTTACCCGTACAACCAATCATTGGGAGGTTATGTAAAAGTAAGTATACTTGGGGTAGTATACAAAGTATATCACTGGTTTCTTGGGATACCTGGACAAATTAGAGCCGAGTGCCCCGCAAGTAGGATACACCAAAAGAACAATCGGTTACTTAGCATCATAATTGACTTTTCTTTTTGCTTGATTTCCAAACAAAGATTGCTTAGATTTGATTGTAGATGAAAGACTTAGTCTTTTTTCAGTAATTCTTCACAGCCACTTTTAAGCAGGAGTCCGATGAAGCAACATAAACTACTTTCAAAAACGGGGATGCGGGGTGTGGTGACGATAGTATGGTTGCTCATGACTACCGTTAGCTACGCCAACTACATCCTGATTCCGATGGATGAGCGGCAGTCCAACCATCTGAAAGCCTATGGCATAGCCTACGCGGTGCTGAAAGACGGCTTGGACCTGGACTGGCTGCTCAACTACCGTGGTGGCAGCTACCTGATAAAACAGGTATCGAGTATTGAAAAAGAGTGCCGCGTGCGCGGGGTTTCCTACGAGGTCATCTCCGACGCGAAGACGGCTTCCATTCTATCTGAAATAGCCGTTCCCGAAGTAAATATGGACGCGGTGAAGCTGCACAAAGCGGCCAAAATTGCGGTGTACTCCCCTATCAAAATCGGCCCGGCCACTTTTGAGTACAATGATGCCGTGCTGCTGGCGCTAAAATACGCCGAAATTCCTTTTGAGGTAGTGTATGATCAGGAGATTCTGGATGGCGACTTGGCCAAATATGATTGGCTGCACCTGCACCACGAGGACTTTACAGGACAGTATGGCCGGAACTTGCGCCGAATGTCACAGGAGGACGTGCGGGCTCAGGAGGAGATCACCCGCAAGTACGGCTATTCCAAAGTATCACATATGAAACTTGCCGTTGCCAAGCGCATCAAGGAGTTCTGCGCCGGGGGCGGGTACCTCTTTGCCATGTGCTCCGGGGCCGAGACGTTCGATATTGCCCTGGCGGCGGAGGGTGTGGACATCGTTGACGCGCAGTTTGACGGCGATGGCGTCGATCCCAACGCGCAGAGCAAGCTCGATTTCAGCAAGACATTTGCTTTCGAAAACTTCCATCTCCAACTCGATGATGGCTACGGCGGCATGTGGTTTTCTGACATCAACGCCTCGTTGGGCAGCTACGGCTTCGGGCAGTCTGACGACGTGTTCAGCCTGTTTGACTTCTCCGCCAAGTGGGATGTTATCCCCTCCATGCTGGTACAAAACCACGAGTATCAGATCCGCGAGTTCAGCGGGCAGACGTCGGCATTTACCAAAAAGACGGTCAAATCAAACGTGCTGGTGATGGGGCAAAGCAAAAGCTCCGACCGCTACCTCTACGGCGAGGTGGGCGTGGGCCAGTGGACGTTCTACGGCGGGCATGACCCGGAAGGCCGCCGGGGCGGACACCGCATGACCACCGACCTGAATCTCTACCCCCACTCACCGGGGTACCGGCTCATTCTGAACAACGTGCTGTTTCCTTCGGCCCGCAAAAAGAAACGCAAAACCTGAGCTAGGTTTACTGTACTACCTGCGCCTTTACCTTGATGGAATCTACCACCACGGTGGTTTCCTGCTTTTTGCGCTCTTCCCTTTCTTTCTTCCGGAAAAAACCCCGGAGCAGAAAATTGCTCTGCAGCGCTTCCAGGCTTTCGTCCAGCTTTTGGGAGCTGCTTTCCAGGTTTTGTACCGTAGAGCGGATATTGGTGGCCGTGGCCTGATCGTTGAGCAAAACCCCAACGGGTGAGTTCTTATTTTGCAGGTCCTGGGTCAGCTCCTGCGTAGTTTGTTTGAGTCCCGCTACCATAGCCCGAGCAGTAGCGGCTGTTTCGCTCAGCTCCGACACCGTCTGCCGCACATTGCGCATAATCAGCGTATCGGTGGCTACATCGTTGGCCAATCCTCCGGGTTTGTTGAGTTTCGTGGCGTATGCGTTGAGCGAGGCTGTGATAGATTGCGCCTGATTGGCTGTATTTTGCAGGGAAGTCATCGTAGCTTCCAGATCGCGGTACAGGGTCTCGTTGGTTAGCAGTTTGCCTACGGTTCCTTCTCCTTCGCGGATTTTCTGGGCGATGGTCTTGAAGTCTTCCGTAATAGCCAGAATATTCTTGTTATTGGCCTGCAGGGTATTCAACATATCCTGCTGACTATCCTCCCGCTTCACCCGAAGCACATCACCGTCATCAATAGGTTCGGCCTTTTGGGTACCGCCCTCTATCACTACTATTTTATTACCAATCAACCCGTCGGAGCTGATTTTCACGGTAGCGTCTTTGCGAATATACTGTTGAGATTTTTCCTCAATATTAAGCAACACGCTCACCATGGAGTTGCCCGAGAAGCTGATTTCCTTCACCGTACCAACCTTCACACCCGAAAACCAGATATTGTTTCCGACTTTCAGGCCGTTTACATCGTCAAAAACCGATTTGACAGTAATTTTTGAAACGAATGATTTCCGCATACCTCCGATGGTAAGTACGCCGACAGTAAACACGATAAGGCCGATCAAAACAAATAATCCCACCGTTACGGCCCGTCTTTGTGGGTTAGGAGTTGTACTCATAGTACGTCAAATTAGTAGTGTAATAATGGTAAAAATCAGGCTAAATGGTAGTCAACGGGTCTACACCCGGTCTTCGGTAAAATTGTAATCATAAAAACTCTTGACCCGCGGATCGTCGCTGTCAAAAACTTCCTCAAAGGTACCCTCCCGCAAAAACTGACCATCCAGCAGCATGGCCACGCGGTCGCCGGTCATTTTTGCGCAGGTCAGGTCGTGGGTAATCAGGATGGAACTCGTATGGTAACGTTCTTTCACTTCGTTGATCAGCTCATTGATCTCGATGCAGGTGGTAGGGTCAAGTCCGGCCGTAGGTTCGTCGTAGAGCATAATGTCGGGGTTCATGATCAGTGTGCGGGCAATGCCAATCCGCTTGCGCTGCCCGCCCGATAGCTCCGACGGCATCTGATTGATAGTCTGCGACAAACCCACCGATTCAAGTACCTCCTCCACCGACTTGTTAATTTCCTTCCGGGTCAGGTTCTTGTTATTACGTACCAGCGGAAATTCAAGGTTTTCGCGTACAGTCATGCTATCATATAGGGCACTGTTCTGAAAGGAAAACCCTATTTTGAGCCGCAGATCACGCAGCTCTTTTTCGTTGAGCTCACCTACCTCCCGGCCCAGCACATTGACACTGCCGCGGTCAGCGGTGAGCAAGCCGGAGATAATTTTGATCAGTACGGATTTTCCGGTACCCGAGCGGCCCAGTACCACCACGTTCTCACCTTTATTTACTTCGAGATCCACCCCACGCAGTACGTGCAGATCCCCAAAGGACTTATACAAACCCTTGATACTGATAACAGTATCGGTAGATTGCCGCAGGGTGTCAGGATTGCTGTCGGGTTGTGTCTTCATTTATCTAAACCAGTTGGTTACCTGCACAATGATTACTTCTTCAATAAAAATCAAAAACATAGACAACACCACCGATGAATTTGCCGCCCGACCTACTCCCTGCGTGCCCTTACTGGCGTAGTAGCCCTTGTAGCATCCTACCATACCAATGGTAAAGCCATAAGCAATGGCCTTGATCAGGGCCGAGTAAATATCCAGAAAGGTGATCTGCTCGAAGGCATCCTTGAAGAAAGCCACAATATTGGTTTCTTCGTTCATGGTCACATCCAGAAAAGAACCCATCAGACCCACTATGGCGCAGTAGGCCGACAGGATAGGAATGCTGATGGTAGTGGCAATGACCCGCGTGACGACCAGGTACTTGAAAGGATTGACCGCTGATACCTCCATGGCGTCGATTTGCTCGGTAACCCGCATGGAGCCCAGCTCGGCCCCAATGCTCGACCCTACCCTACCGGCGCTAATCAAGGATGTAATCAGCGGGGCCAGCGCCCGCACAATGGCAATCGAAACCAGGGAGGGCAGCCAGGAGGTAGCCCCAAACTCCATGAGCCGGGGCCGCGACTGCTTGGTGAATACCATGCCGGTAATGAATCCCGTCAGGGAAATGAGCGGTAGTGACCGATAGCCAATCTGGTAGCACTGCTTCACGATCTCCTGAAATTCAAAGGGCCCACGGAACAACTCCCGAAAAAAGCGTCTGGAAAATATCCAGGCGTCATAAAAGATCAGCAGGGATTTATCTACCTTACGGGAAATCAGTGTGCTCTTGGAACTTGAACTCATGAGGGATTAATGAGGGAATATTTTGGTTTATGTCATTGCCATGGGCTCAAAACCCTGTCAGGGTTCTGATAAAAATAGTGTGCCAGGTTGGACTGCCTACCCATTCAGCGCGGGGCTGTGAGGCTAAATACAAAAGTATGGCTAGCCTGATCGAGAAAATCAAATCATTGGAGGCTCCCGGGCAAACAGCGGAAAAGTAAAGATTTTAACCGGTAAAAATAGATCATCAGCCTCATTTTCCTGAAATTCATCCGGTTTTCCCAAAAAAGCTGTTTGTATTTTGACAAAAAACCTTTTTTGCCACGCAAGGCATCCCTACCCAGCTGTTTTTCGTAAAAGTTGCGCTGTCTCAATCACGCAAACTTTACTTTCGACTAACGTTAGGACTGTTTCCGGCGAGCCTAAAGTCATATCCGGAATCGGTCGGTTGGGCAAACAAAGGCGGCGAGAGA
>CATMVR010000089.1 GCA_950075905.1 uncultured Persicitalea sp.
GAAACGGTCCGCTCTTTTCCTGCCGGCCTCATCTATCCGCACAGAGACAATGTGGATGTGGGTATGTTCAGTATCGAAATGCTCGTAGACCGCATAGGGCTGGCATCCGTATTCCATGCCCAGCATATACTGATCCGCGATGGCAAGTAGGTCGTCGGAGCTGACCAACTCGCCCTTAGCCAGTGCCAGGCTGACATGGAATGTGGGTTGTTTTATCACCTCGTTCAGCGCCACCCTACGTTCAAAAACGCGTGCTATTATTGGAGCGGACAGCTCATCAAACGGTACTATCACACCCTCGAAGTTACGAACAGAGAGCCTTGCAGCCTCTCCCTTTTCTACCTTGTTCTCGTTGTACAGCACCGCCCCTGCTGGAGATTTACCACTACTGATTCTCGCAATCATTCTCAGTTCCTTCGGTTAAGCCCTTTCTGCCAGCATCTATTGCCGCGCTTATCTGCGCTAATTGCCCCTCGATTCTTTTGATGTTCTCTGCCGCCTCACTCAAAATCGACTGCAATTTCTGCTGATCCAATCTTACACCCATCTGTCTAATCAAATGATTCACCTGGATTCCGATTCGTAATATATCCCCTCTCATTTCCCGTATCAAGGATAGTGAGCTTGCCTGGTAGGCATCCATTTGCGGCTTCATGACCAGTGGCTTTTCCAGGCATACGGCTCTGATGAATTTGGAAAGGTCAATTGACCTGGTCTTGTTTTTGCGTTCCACCAAACTGTCATATTCTGCTTTTTTGAAGCGTACCTTTACGAAAATGTAGCTTTTCTCGTCCTCAGGAAGTCTTGGCCTGCCACCTCTGTAAAACTCTCTTTCCATTTGTTAGTCATTTTAGTGATGTATGCTCAATTGCTTGTTCTGCCAGCGCAATGTAATTTTGTGGACACAAAAACACATCTTGCTCTTTGCTTAGTTTCGTATTTTTTGAGCCATCTCCATTAGTCATTTTGTCATTTATGTGATTTGTCATTTGATTGACTCCTGTTTTTCTCAATCATCCCTATTCATCCTCTACCTACCCTGGCAACAAGTCATCAAATCGATCAGTCATCTAGTTGACTTGTCAATTAGTCACGTATCCGTGCCATCTAAATCAATTTCTTGACTTGTTGACTTGTCCCCTTGTCGCTTGGTCAAAGAGTCACTCAGTCAACAGAATGATTAATCATTTAAATGATCATGAATCAAGTGGATTAGTTGATTTAATTATCAATTTACATGTCAACTAGTTGACATGTAAATTGATTGATCAATTGTATTGTTGATTAATTGATCAGTCATTTAATTGATTAATCACTCAATTGATTAGTTGATTATGTGATCTAATAACTAATTGACAAATTAATTTATTGATTAATCATTAAATTAATTTGTCAATTTATCAATTTGTCGTTTTATTTGTCCATAAAAACAAACCCCCATATGAAAACTCAATCCATACAGCCATCAGATGAGGCTATTGTCGGGCACTCAAATGCACCAGTCGTTCTAGCGTTTGCCACTCAGAAGGGTGGAATGGGAAAAACAACACTATCCGTTCTGGTGGCATCCTGGCTACACTACAAATGTGGAGTCAAGGTGGCACTTCTGGATGTGGACGGTTCGCAGCTGTCTGTTTACAATCAGCGTTTGAGCGAGCACGAGCATATGGACGAAGATACGGCGATCAGGTTGGACAAACAGGATATCGAGCCCTACGCCATTCACGCCGGAAGCCCTGCCGATGTACCGGCCCTGCTTGCCAACCTGGCACCGGATGTGCAACTGGTACTGATTGACATGCCAGGTAGCATTGACGTGGAGGGTTACGAAACCGCAATAGCTACCCTGGATCACCTGATCGTTCCCATGGAGACCTCCCGGTACGCGGTGAGCACGGGATTCAGCTATCTGAATGCAATCCGTCAGATCGATTTGCTTCCAATTGATCGTTGTAAAGTGGTCTGGAACAAGTACCGCCCTTCGCGTGACGGTGAGATTGCCGATCAGCTGGAGGAGCGCTTTGCTCAATACGGCATCAAATGCCTGAAAAGCCGGATTCCTCAGCGGGACTCCTATCAGGATTCCAACAACCTGTCGACGCTGTTTCCAATGCCGGCAACCTACTTGCGAAACAGCGGACTGAAGGACCTGTTCAATGAAATACTAGCACTGATACCAAATATTGAAACCCATGAGTCAAAAGAAGAGTAGTCCCAAGCTGTCTGACGTTACCCGCCAGGCAAGTACAGCCAGGGCCAGTAAGTTCAGCGCTGCGATGATTCCCACACCTCCCATAGTAAGGACCGAGCCCCCGGCTCCGGCTCAGCCCGCAGAACGGATTGAGGAAGAGGAGGCCCAGAAGCCCCTCGCAAAAGAGGAGGTGAAGAAAGAGCCTGACAAAGCAGCCCCCCAGCAAGCACCGGCGGAATCGACCGCGCCCAAACCCCCGCGTTCAAAGCGAGGCGGTGGAATATCGATTGAGGACGTGGTGGGGCCTCAGCCTCCCAGTGATCCGTACCCCCGGCAGGTGAGGATATCCGAAAGCCACCACAAGCTGTTGAGGAGAATAGCTTTCAACCACGAGAAGACAATGAATCACGTATTATACAACCTGCTGGAGTTGCTCGATCAAGCCTACCAGCGCGAACAGTCCAAAGGAGAATAAAGATGCTAAGTCAATATACATGGTGGGATTTCATCAGGTTCGTGCTCATACTGGCTGTCCCTTACTACTTGTATGTACTCTGGGTGTACTACCGGGAGGATGTACGGGATTGGTTGAGTACCCGCGGGGGGGATGGTTCCAAGCCGACCGTACCAGATGATGAGGAAGACGCGCCGGGTACGTTTTTCACAGTTAAGGACTATTCCGACTCACAGGGAGAAGAAAGCAGCGACGCCTGGGAAGAACCGAAGGTGAATGAGGAGATGCACATTGACATACCCCCGGATGAATCCATACCGCAAGGTATACCAGCACCAGAGAAAACTGACAATGAGATAGAGTTGCAGGGGCCGGAAATAAGACAGCAGCCGGATGTTTTCTCATTACCATTGTACATGCAAGCCGACAATGCGGAGGAACAATCAATTGAAGATATCCGTAAGGCCGTTGAAAGAACCTCAGTGGATGAGTCAGGTAACAGAAAGGCCAAAAACGAAGGCGACAAGCCCGCGGTAAGGATTGCGGATGTAATCAATCAGCAACGGGCCGATCCCCTAGCGGATTTTACCTTCAATCGCTGATCCATGAGACCAAGGACGATGGGTCACCTGCTATGAGACTGTTTAAAACTATGTCAAAGAACTTATAGCGCGTTAGGGAACCCTCGCTTGGCTTTTGGGCAAATACGCTTAGCCAAAGTGCCGTCCTTCCGATTGGGCTTTATTCCGTTTACTGATTCCATGCAAGGCCAGGCTAAAAAGCCTGGCCTTTTCTTGTTACATGAAATTTTCTGCAATAGTAAAAATAAAATTTATTATATGCATATTAAGTATTTAAAATATACATTTAATGTACTTATTACTAATTTAAAGTGATCTCATAGGATGCACATACATGATAAATACCCTATAAAATAAATTGAATAGATTGTAAATGCCTGAAAAATAAAGATTTATAAAATTATAAAAATTTTTAAGAGCTATAAATTCATAATATGATTATTGATACTATTTTTGCTTCAAAATATGACTTTTTAAAATTTATTTGAAAACGATCTACTTCCTATGTTCTTCCAGACAAAAACGAACACAATTCGACAGATCCTGACTGCTGGCTTACTGATGGTCAGTAGCGCAGCTTTTGCACAAACAGGTAACGGGGCGGGGGCACTGACCGCAACTGCAACCACAATCAGGAGCTATGCAACCGCCACCCAGACGATTGTTCTGGCACTTGGAGTCGTAATTGGACTGATAGGGGCGGTACGGGTGTACAGCAAGTTTCACAACGGTGACCCTGACACCCAGAAGGCGGTAATGAGCTGGTTCGGTGCGGCGCTGTTCCTGGTGGCGGTGGGCACAATCCTGACGGCCTTCTTCGGTTGATGCTTGAAATCAACAAAGGAATAGGTAAACCCGTGGAGTTTCGGGGACTGAGGGGCATATACCTGTATCTTGCGGTAGGCATCGTGCTGAGCAGCCTGATGCTGGCCCTTGTGTTGTACGGAATTTTCGGGGTAAACACCTATCTCGCCACGCTGATTGTGATGAGCAGTACTCTGGGAGGGGTGTGGTACTGTACCCGTCTCTCCACCAGATACGGTGTGTCGGGACTCCTGAAACTGGAGGCAACTCGCAATCAACCCAAGGTCATTCGCATATCTTCTGCCAAACCATTTTCCAAATTACGTGAAACTGAACGTAAGAAGTCTCGCAAGTTCACTTCCGCTTCTGGCCGTTGAGAACAATTGCCTGGTGAGCAAAATGGCCGACATTACCGTCGGCTTCCGCTTGCAGCTACCCGAAATCTTCACTCTGTCAGTGGATGACTACCGAATCCTCCACAGCGTGTGGGTGAAGGCCATCAAGCTGCTGCCGGTGGGTACAGTTGTGCATAAGCAGGACTGGTTCATCGAGGAAAAGTACCAGGCAGGACAGGATGAGAGCCAGCAGGAGGAGGATAGTTTCCTGACACAGGCTTTTCAGAGACACTTCGTGGAAAGGCCCTATTTAAGCCATACCTGCTACCTCTACATTTCAAAGCTACCGAAACACCGGCAGAAGCAGAAAAGCAACCGCCACTCTTTAACAAGGCCCTGGTTGGTCCCCAGGGAACAACTATCACACGGGGAACTGCAGCCTTTCTTCGACACCGTATCCCAGTTCGAGCGCATCCTGCTGGATGGAGGCATTCGTGCGGAAAGGCTGACGGATGAGGATCTGGTGAGTAGGGGAGGGGACAGGGGCATTGTCCCCAACTACTTCCGCCTGCAGCCGGATGGCCGGAAAAAGGTAATCCTAGAGGATTGGGATATTGACGGGCGTGTACGCATAGGGTCCAAGGAGGTCATGTGCTTTACATTATCAGACGCCGAAACCCTTCCCCAGTCGGTGGATGTCATGGCTGGCTACGGCCCGCTGTCCTCCGACAGCACCCAGTTCGCCGTCGGTAATGTGCTTCCCATCGGACTCATGCTGCCATTCAACCATGTGTACAACCAATACATCTGTATTGATGATGCTCAGACTGTGCTTCGGGAGTTCGAACAAACGGCGCGGAACCTCAACTCCCTGTCGCAATTCTCTTCGGAGAATGGAATCAACCGTGACTGGACCCTTAGGTACATCAACGAGGCCATGCAACAGCAACGGACGGTGTGTCGGGCCCATTTCAACCTGATGGTGTGGACGGAGCGACCTGAGCAGCTTGATTTTCTGCGGGCCCGCACCTCCTCGGCCATAGCGCAGCTGGACTGCCTCCCCAAGCAGAACACCATGGATGCCGCCCGGCTTCTGTGGGCGGGAATACCGGGCAATGCGGGAGACCTTCCCGCCGATGAGACCTTCCAAACGTTTGCCGAGCAGGCGGTCTGCTTCTTCAATCTCGAATCTGCATACCAATCCTCCCTGTCCCCCTTTGGCATTCGTCTCTGTGACCGGCAGGGAAAACCGGTTTGGGTGGATCTTTCGGACGAGCCCATGGAAAAAGGCTGGGTTACCAACCGGAACAAGTTCGTGATTGGCCCGTCCGGGTCGGGAAAGTCCTTTTTCATGAACCACCTCGTCAGGCAGTACTACGAGCAGGGCACCCATATCCTACTCGTCGATGTGGGCCATTCGTACCGGGGGCTGTGCGAATTGGTAAAGCGCAAAACCCGGGGAAAGGATGGCATTTATCTAACCTACGAGGAAGACAAACCCATAACCTTTAATCCATTTTACGTGGAGGACGGTCTTTATACCATTGACAAGATTACTTCCATTAACACGCTGCTACTGACACTTTGGAAAAAGGAGACGGAAAGCTTTTCGCGAACCGAGGAGGTGGCTTTGGGCGATGCAGTGGAGGAGTTCATCAAGCGGGTGAGGAAGAACAAGGCAGAAGCCTCATTCAACGGGTTCTACGAGTACTGCAATGCCCCGGATGGTTTCCGGGCCTATTTGAGGGATAAGAAATACGAAGCCAAGTATTTCGATATCGAGCAATTCCTGATCACCATGCAGCCCTTCTACCGCGGGGGGAAGTACGACTACCTCCTCAACTCCACCATGGAGCTGGATCTGCTGAACAAACGCTTTGTGGTGTTTGAACTGGACAACATAAAGGATCATCCCATCCTGTTTCCGGTGGTAACCCTCATCATCATGGAAACATTCGTCGGCAAAATGAGGCGGTTAAAGGGGATCCGGAAAATGATGGTGATTGAGGAGGCCTGGAAAGCGATCGCCAAGGATTCCATGGCTAATTACATCAAGTACCTCTTCAAGACCGTCCGCAAGCATTTCGGGGAGGCGCTGGTGGTCACCCAGGAGATAGACGACATCATTGGCAACACAATCGTGAAAGACGCCATCATCAACAACTCAGACTGTAAGATTCTGCTGGATCAGTCGAAGTACCAGCACCGTTTTGAGGAAGTGCGCCAATTGCTGGGCCTCTCGGAAAAACAGAAGCAGCTGATACTATCGGTCAACCGGGACAATGACCCCCGGCGGAAGTACAAGGAGGTTTTCATAGCCCTGGGGTCCCGGGCTAAGGTGTATGCCACGGAGGTAAGCCTGGAGGAATACGCGGCCTACACGACCGAGGAAAGGGAGAAGGTGGAGGTACAACGCCGGATGGCCCATAATGGGGGCGACATACAGGTGGCAATCATGGATTTTGCCGACTCCCGGCGCAACGACGAATACCATTCAAAGAGTGGTGCCGGCAGGGAGCTGGTGTAAAACCTAAACCGAATTCCGCATGATCCTATTACAATTGCAAAATGGTGGAACTTATGTTGATTTTGGTTTCTACCAGAAATTCGAGTCGATGGAAACCGCTGTCAGAATCGCCTACACCGAGGTCCTGACCGGTTTGGGTAGCCTGGGGGACGTGGCATCGGCCATTGCCGCCATCGGTGCCACCCTTTACATCGGGATGCGCGTGCTGGGTCACTTTGCCAGGGCGGAGAGCATCGATGTGTTCCCCCTGCTGAGACCCTTCGCCATCGGTTTCCTTGCCCTGAACTTTTCGGTGGTGACCGACTTCCTGGACACACTCATGAAGCCCGTGGAAACGTCTACCCAGAACATGGTGGACAACCAGGTGGGCAGGATACAGCAGATCGAGCAGATGCGTCAGCAGAAGATCAGGGAAAAAATGAGCAAGCTTGATCAGCAGATGGACAACGAACTGAACAACTGGTCGGTGGGACAGTACCTGGCCCTGGTCATCGAAAAGCAGCGGATATACATCGAGGAGGGGTTCAACACGTTTTTGAAAAACCTGTTTTACGCCTTTTTCCTGGCGGCAAGGCTGGTGATTCTGACCACCCGGGCCTTCTTCCTGATCGTACTGACGATGGTGGGACCCCTTGCCTTTGCAATCGCCATATTTTCGGGTTTTCAGGATTCGCACCTTATGTGGATCGCCCGATACGTGCAGATTTCCCTCTGGTTTCCGATGGCCAACATCCTGGGGACGATAGTCACCTACCTGCAGGGCAAGGTGATCACTCTCCAATACCTGGAACTGGTCAACAATGTGCCCGAGGAAGCTCAGAGTGGAGACCTGATTTACCTGGTCTTCATGATCATTGCCACACTCTGCTATTTCACCATTCCCACCATTGCCAGCTATGTCATCTCCTCTTCGGGTGTGGCCGGGGCGTTGCAGCGGATGACTTCCATGACCACCTCCACCCTCATGGGAGCCATGAGTGCTGCGGGTGGGCCATCGGCCAGAAACGGCATGGATGCGGTTGCAAGAGGGGCCGTGGCCACGGGAGGGGTAGCACTGGGAGCCGGGGCGGTGGCTTTGGGGGCTGCTCAGAAAGGCGCCAATACGATGAGAAACATATCAAAAAGCATTGAATAACCATGTCCAAACAGGATCAGACTTTTTTCAAATCATTACGGAATCTCGAAACATCCTACCGGAACATTCGGATTCTGGCCTTCGTCTGCGTCGCGCTTTTCTTTGTGATCACGCTTTCGGCGCTGGGATTCGCCTACAAGGTGAAGACGGATTCGGAAAGCCGGATATACGTAGTGGAGCACGGCAAATCGCTCATTGCGGCCCTTCGCAACGATGTCAGGGAGAATCGGCCCGTGGAGGGTCGAGACCATATTCGCCGTTTTCATGAGTTGTTCTTCACGCTCGATCCCGATTCCAGGGCCATAGAAGCCAACCTTAAAGAGGCTCTTCCCTACGCAGACGAGAGTGTTGCTCGCCTCTACCTGGATACCAAGGAAAAGGGGTACTACAGCCAGCTGATCCAGGCTTCGGCTTCCCAGGAAATCCAGGTGGACAGCATCCAACTCGACATGAACCAGTATCCCTATCGTTTCAGGACGTTTGCCCGGCAGCAGATCATCCGACTCACCCACATAACGGTCCGTAAGCTGATCACGGAAGGATACCTCAGAAATGTAAGCCGTTCGGAGGCAAATCCCCATGGTTTCCTGATAGAAAAGTTTTCGGTTGTGGACAATACGGATCTGGAGGAAAGGGCTCGCCAATGAAATGGATCTTAGGCAAAATTGCTGGGATAGGCAATCGTTTCATGCGGTTGTCCGATCGTCGTAGGGCCCAGCTTGTAGTGCTGGCATTGGTCGTGCTGGGGGGCGGAAGTGTCTATAAACGGGGGGCTGGCATCAACCGGTTGAGCGAGCCACATCCGGTGGGCACCCCCGAGCAGCTTATCGGACCTATGGAGAAACTGTTCAAAACTACAAAAGAGGATGTCAATGCCTACCAGCGCTTTCGGCAGCAGGAAATGAACCAACTGGACAGCCTGGCCAGGCAGTACACCAACCCAAAAATCAATCCCTGATGGAAACCATACTAGCCCCTTTGCCCAACGATGCCGCTTTTTACCGCAAGCGAAAGGCGATGCTCATGTACCCGGTAATCGTACTACCCTTTGTTGCCGTACTCTTCTTGCTTTTCGGTGGTGGAAAGGGGGAAATAAACTCACTTGACGCGGCCGAAGGAAATCAGGGTGTCATCCAGGGTTTCAATGCCGTCGTTCCCAACGCCAAGGGGGGAAGCATAGACGACCCCGAAATGGAGAATCCGGGATACGGGCAGGCCCGGTTGGGTCAGGTACTGTCTGATTTCACCGATACCCGTCGGGATTCTTCGTTGCGGGGACTCAATGAGATTCAACCGGATCGCCCGGGGCTTTCCTCCACGGGACCTTTAATGCAAAGCCAGCCTTACAATCCCCCCAGGCGTACAAGCCGTTCAGAAAACCGACTCAACCCAGCGGCGGTAGCAGCAGTGGGTGGCTCTAAAGCAGCAAAGGAATACTATTACAATCCACCCTCAACGGGATCAGGTACTTCCACCCAGGAAGAGCAATTCGAACAGCAACTCAGGCAGTATCAGGAAAACCGGAAGTTGCCTGCACAGATGTCAGTGGCGAATCAAGCAGCTCAACCCGAAGGAGAAGCTGCGCACGAGCGTGTTACGGAAAAACCAGGCGAAACCACACTTCGAATGAGTGATAAATTAAAAACCAGTCGTTTGGCGGAAGGGGGTGAAACGGCAAGTCCCTTCAATACGGCTCCTACGGGAGGGTCGAGGCCTCGTCCAACCCGCTCCATCCTGAGTAGCGGCTCTCAGGGATCCAGAAAAACCATAGCCTGGATGGTTCCTGTCACTGTACACGGGGATCAGGCCGTTCGGGAAGGCGAGCAGGTGAAGTTGAGGCTCCTGAAGGAAGTTTCTGTGGAGGGGTTGACCATTCCTGAGAATACGATTCTGTACGCCATTAGTCGCCTTGCCAATGAACGCCTCCAGCTACATGTGGGTAGCTTGCAGCTAGGGGGACGGCTGATTCCTCTGGACCTGGACGTGTACGATGCCGACGGAGCAGAAGGAATAAATGTTCCAGGTCTGTCAAGGGCCATGGGCGGTCAGGTCAAGTCCTCCGCGGTTCAGGGTATTCAGGTACCGGGCATCGGAGGGCTGGGTAACAGTGCGCTGAATGCTGTTCGGATGAATGCAGCCGGTAACCTACGCCAGCCTGTGGTGCGCATACAGGCGGGATATACCCTTTTTCTAAAAGCACAATAGCAATACGATGGTAAAAATGATCAAACTGGCGCTCTGCCTGGTTTTCCTTTCCTCCTCGGCGAAGGCACAGATGGCTTTCATGCTGCCCACGCAGGACGCTCGTGACCGCCCTTCGTTCAGGATTGAGGTAAGCCACAACAAAACCACGCATCTGATTTTCCCCTACGAGATAAAGTACGCGGATCTGGGGAGTAGGGACATCGCCGGCGAGTCGGTGGAAAAGGCGGCCAATGTGTTTCGCCTGAAGGCCCTGGACAGCTCGGAGTTTCAGGAAACCAACCTTACCGTTGTGACTGCTGACGGACGGCTTTTCAGCTTTCTGGTTCATTACAAGGAAAACCCGGAGGTACTTACGTACGACCTCACCCAGGTACCGATCGAAGATCAGGTTTCCAAGGCCGCCAAAGTCAGCTCTGGATCGGGGGCCCGTCTGGCTGACCACCTGAACCATCAGAGTGAGCTGGCCATGCAGAGCCGTAGGCGAATTCGGCACATCGGTCACAAGTCTCAGGGCATTAATCTGTACCTCAAAAATCTGCTCTACGATGAGGATGTGATGTACCTGGTGGTCGGAATGGAGAACACCTCCAAGCTGGATTATCAGATCGATTACCTGCATACCTACATCACGCAGTTGAAGGTGGCCGGTGAGAGCTCGGCCGCCCAGGACGTAGCCGTTGAGCCCATCAAGGTGTTTGATGCCAGTGAGAACCTCATACCCAGGCACGAGGGGATTGTCAAAGTCATTGCCATCGAGCGGCTGACCCTTGAAAGGGACCGTCGCCTGATTATTCAGATGGGAGAGGAAAGCGGTGGCCGCCAGGTATCCATTGCCATCAGTTCGGAAGAGTTAATAACAGCACGACCATTATGAAAACAAAGTACATGAAAAAGTCAAACATCATCGCTGCCCTGTTGTGCCTGGGCCTGTTGCCTGGTGCTGCCATGGCTCAGATCCATCAGGAGGGTCAGACCGCAGTGGAAGTGTCCGCTGGCTTTCTGGACGGGATCAAGTGGCCCGGACGCGACAACTTCGGGTTTTTCGGAGGGCTGGCGTACAGCCGCTACCGGACGCGCTACACCTACTGGAAAGCCGGGATTCACCTCAACCAGAAATA
>CATMVR010000090.1 GCA_950075905.1 uncultured Persicitalea sp.
AACTGCGAGCCAACAGGACATTTTGCCCACAATCCCGAACCCCTCCCCGAACACCTTCGGGAGATTCGCAACGAAATCAAGAACGGCTCCTTTAACCTCGGTATCGTGGTAGACCCCGACGTCGACCGTCTCGCGCTGATTTGTGAGGATGGCTCTCCGTTTGGTGAAGAATACACGCTTGTGGCCGTAGCTGATTACGTGCTCAAAAACCAGGTGGGCAATACGGTATCCAACCTGTCTTCTACCATTGCCCTGCGCGATGTTACCGAGAAAGCAGGCGGGCAGTACGCCGCCTCCGCCGTGGGCGAAGTGCACGTTGTCAATAAAATGAAAGAAACCAATGCCATCATCGGCGGCGAGGGCAACGGGGGGATCATCTACCCCGATCTGCACTATGGCCGTGATGCGCTGGTGGGTATTGCGCTGTTTCTGACGCCCCTGGCCAACTTCGGCAAGTCAGCTTCTTTTTTACGAAATGCCTACCCCAAGTACTACATTTCCAAGAACAAGATCGAGCTTACGCCCGATATCGACGTAGATACCATTCTGGAACGCCTCAAAGCCCGCTACTCCAAACAACCCATCAGTACCATCGACGGGGTTCGTATAGAGTTTAACAATGAGTGGGTCCACCTTCGCAAGTCTAATACGGAGCCGATCATCCGGATTTACTCCGAGTCGGAGACCCTCGCTACGGCGGATAACCTCGCCAATAAAATCATCTCAGATATTAAGGAGGCCATTTCCGAAAGAGCCTGAACCGCTTCTCCTCAAGGTAACAAAAGGCACCGGCAATATTCACCCGGTGCCTTTTTGCGTTGGGTAAAGCGCTTTCCTCTTTCATAGCCCCTAAAAGGGTAGTATATTTGTATTTTATTTTAGCCAACTGACTATCAGGAACTAACAGCCTGATTTCCCAAACATTTTTTCTGTGAAAGTCTATTTCGACAACGCCGCCACCACCCGCCTCGACCAGGAAGTACTGGAAGCCATGCTGCCGCTGATGACCGAGCAATTTGGCAACCCCTCATCCATACACGGCCACGGTCGGGCGGTACGGTCGGCCATTGAGCGGGCGCGCAAGTCGGTGGCGGGGCTACTCAATGCTGCCCCGGCCGAAATATTCTTTACCTCCGGCGGTACCGAAGCCGACAATACCGCCATCCGGTGCAGTATCGAAACCTTCGGCCTTACCCACGCCATTACCTCGCCCGTAGAGCACCACGCCGTGCTGCATACGCTGCAGCACCTGCACAAGCACGGACAAATACAGCTCAGCCTGGTGCGTCTGGACGAAAAAGGAAGCGTAGATATGGAACACCTGGAAGAACTGCTCCGCGCCAACCCCCGCTCGCTGGTATCGCTGATGCACGGCAACAACGAGATTGGCAACCTGCTCGACCTGGACGCCGTAGGCGCGCTGTGCGAGCAGTATGACGCCATTTTTCACAGCGACACGGTACAAACCATGGGCCACTACGCCCACGACGTACAGCAGCTCAAAACGCATTTTATCGTGGGAGCCGCGCACAAGTTTCATGGCCCTAAGGGCGTGGGCTTTCTCTACGTCCGGCCCGGTACCCGCATCGAGCCTTTTGTGCATGGTGGCTCACAGGAGCGCAACATGCGCGGTGGCACCGAAAACGTGTACGGCATCGTGGGGCTGGCCAAAGCCCTGGAAATAGCCTACCGCGATATGGAAAGCCACCGGCAACACATTCTCAGTCTCAAAGAGTACATGATCGGGCAGTTGCGGCAACACATCGAAGGCGTTACGTTCAATGGCCGGTCTGCTGAGCCGGACCAAAGCCTCTACACCGTGCTGAGTGTAAGCCTGCCCCCCTCTGACCTCAACGATATGCTGCTGTTTAACCTGGATATAGCCGGCATTTCCGTGTCAGGAGGTAGTGCGTGTTCCAGCGGCACCGACGTCGGCTCGCACGTGCTGGGAGCCCTCGGCATTGCCGCAGAGCGGGGCAACATCCGGTTTTCTTTTGGCAAATACAATACCCGGGAGGAAGTGGACTACGCCATCACTACTTTGGCCGATCTTTACAAAAAAGAAGGAGTACTCAAATAAAAAAAGGCCAATGGCCGGGGAGCACCCCGGCCATTGGCCTCTCTGCTTTCAAGCAACTTTCTGCCCACAAACTGTTTTTTTACGACTGCTCCACGGGCACATGGTGCCACTGTCGGGCTATGCGCAGCGTGTACTTCACAAAATCCTTGATTCCTTTCTCGTAGATTTCGTTGCCGGTAGAGGTACCATCCTCTTGCAGATTTTTTGCGGTTTCGTGTGACTCAAATATCTTGGGGGAAATCACGGACTGCTTGTTCAGGAAGCTGATGAGCTTGTTGACCATAACGTTGATTTCGAGGCAGGGACGCCGGCCGCCCCGGCCCGAAGACACCCCCACCAGGCCAAATACCTTGCCGTCGAACAAGTGGGCAAAAGGCTTGGTACCCAGCTGGTGCAGGGCATTGATGAGCTCACCGCTCGTCATCCAGTTGTATTCGGGAATAGTAAATATCACCAGGTCGGCTTCGCCCCACACTTGCAGGAGCTTCTGCTGAAAAGGGGTTAGGTTGTCCTTATCCAGGTCTCCCCGGCCCACCATAGGGATGTCTACTTCCCGGAAATCGTGGAGAGATACTTTTTGCTCCTCCTCCGAGAAAAGGGATTGCAGGTACCTGGCCACTTTCAGAGAATTGCTTTCCTCGCGGGGCGAAGTGGATATAATAGCTACTTTCATTCTACTTTCAGTTTGTTGATAAATTAGTACCGCTACACCGGCCCGGCTGTGCAGCGGAGGTACCCTTTGAAGCAAGGTAGGGTTAACACCTTCATTTCTAGGACTCTTTCACGATGTCGACCAGCGTTTCCACCCAGATTTCACTATCATTGAGGCTTTCCACCAACTGCCAGTGCTCACCACCCTGCTCCTCAAAGAGCTCCTTGTATTCGTCACCAATCTCGATGGTGGTTTCCAGGCAATCGGCCACAAACGAAGGCGAAAACGCCAACACACTCTTTACACCCCGCCCGGCCAGTTCTTTGATAATATCGTCGGTGTAGGGTTTGATCCAGGGGGTTTTGCCCAACCGCGATTGAAAAGCCGTAGTGTAGGTACCTTCGGCAAGGCCCAGCTCTTTTACCAGTAGCCGGGTGGTTTCAAAGCATTGGGCGCGGTAGCAAAACTGGTTGTGCTCATTGAGCGTATTACAGCAGGCTCCCAACTGGCACTGGGTATTTGTTACGTCCCCTTTAAGAATCTGCCGCTCTGGCAAACCATGATAGCTAAACAGCACGTGATCGTACTTACGATGGGCCAGGTACTTTTTCCCCAACCGCACAAAGCCTTCAATAAACTTGGGATGATCCAAAAACCGGTTGACGAAACGTAGTTCTGGAACAACCTGCCATTGAGACAGCACCCGCATCACCTCTTCATAGACCGAACCCGAGGATGCCGAAGCATACTGAGGGAAGAAGGGAATGACGGTGATTTTGGAGAGCCCCAGCTTCTGCATGTGTGCCAGTATGCTTTCAATGGATGGGTTTTGGTAGCGCATGGCCAGTTTTACCACATACTCATCTCCCAAAGATTTCTGCAACATTTTCTCCACGGCATAGCCATATGTTTTTAGCGGCGACCCTTCTTCGGTCCATAGCTCTTTATAGACTTTTGCCGATTTGGGAGCGCGAAAAGGAGCGATGATCAGGTTGATCAGCATCCACCGCGACACATACGGAATATCAATTACCCGGCCGTCCATCAAAAATTCCCGAAGATATTTGCGCACGTCAGGCACGCTGGGGCTATCCGGCGTACCGAGGTTCACGATCAGTACGCCCGTTTTTCCAATACTTTCGGATGATACCGAAGCGGGCGCAGTCATAGATTGGGTGTTCATTGCAATAGTTTGAAAAATTGGATTGACATACCGCCATAACAAACAGCAGAGTGAATAAAGTTTTACCTTACTCACTCTAACATTCATTCAAGCGGTATTGTTGCTTAGAGCGAGGGCTTTTCGAAGGATTCGAACACGGCTTTGGGCAAATTGTCAAAAACCTGAATCTCCGTAATCTGCCGCGGACCGCGATCGCCCGAAAGCATGATCTTACCGTGTTGTTTGTAGTTTTTCCATGGCAGCACAAAATTCGCCTTTTCGTTGTCTGCTTTGGCAAAGTATGCCCATTGGGTCACCATGTGCGATTCGGGGCTGATCCAGACATGGTACTTATTCTGCGGGGTGTCGCCTACATTTTCAAAAGTAAGCTGCACTTTCTCGGCATCAGCGCCCTCTTCGGTCTTATCCATACCCATGTACTTCAGCGTCACGCCCGAGTCTTTTAGCTTGTAAGGCATCAACAGCCAGTAAGCGTCGTTAATCCAGGCACTTTTGCCCTGCTTTACGTACTTGGCCACGGAGTCGGGCTGCGTCAGTTCCTGTCCGTTTTTCATTACGCGTCCCTTCTCGGTATTTACATTCAGCAAAGTGGTTTGATCGCTTTTCAGATAGTCGATCCGCACGTCGCCCGTCCATTTGTCCCACGTCAGCCGACGGCTCCCGAAAAAATTCCAGGTTATGTAGCGGGTTTTGTCCCAATTTTTGCGTCCGCCCATGGCGTCCATGGCCTCATCGGCCAGGGCAATTGCTTTGGCATCGGAGCCAGCCGCGTTGAAGCCGGCGGCCGGCGGGTTTTTCTGGGCATAGCTCAGACTGATACTGGCAATAAGCAAGAACAGGGAGGCAACGAAATACTTCTTCATAGAAAGACAGTTAAGAATAAATTGTGATAAAAAAGACCCTACATATTTCTACAACCAAAGTAAGGCCCATTTTGTGTAAAGTTCTCGCAGAAAGTCAATAAAATAAAAAACACCGCCTTATTCAAGTACCTACACGCCCAGCAGCCGCCATACCCCCGACACAAAGAAGAGCACCAGCCCCACGGGTGTCAGCACTTTCCAGCCCAGGAACATCAGCTGATCTACGCGCAGGCGCGGGAGAGTCCAGCGCACCCACATCTGCACAAGCACCGCCAGCAGGGCTTTGGTCAGCAGCCAGAAGGCACCCGTGAGGTACCCCAGCCAGGTACCCGGCTCGCCGCTGGTCCAGTCGGCCAGGCGCAGGGGGCCGATGTTGGGCAAAGGGGTATTCCAGCTACCCAGAAAAAGGATTGCCCCCAGCAGCGACACCAGCAGCATCATACCGTACTCAGACAGCATGAGCAGCGCGTAGCGCATGCCCGAGTACTCGGTATGAAACCCGCCCACGAGTTCAGACTCTCCCTCGGGCAAATCAAACGGGGCGCGGTTGCACTCCGCCAGCGAGGCGATAAAAAATACGATATAGGCCAGAAACAGGAAGGGATTCCGCACAATGTTCCAGCTCAGAAAACCGCCCATCTGCGTTACGTCCACCCCCAGGTCTTTGAGACCAAACAGGTACACTGGCTCCGGCGAGTAGATGCCCTGCTGAAAACTAATGGCCTGCAGATCGAGGGTCTGGTTGAGCATAACGACGCACAAAATCGACAGGCCCAGCGGAATCTCGTAGGAAATGATCTGCGCTCCTGACCGCATGGCTCCAAACAACGCGTACTTGTTGTTGGAGCCCCAGCCGGCCATCAGGATACCGATGACATCTACCGATACGATGGTGAGCAGGTAGAACACCCCCACGGCCGCTCCGGAGCCACTGAGCCCCGGCGCTAGCGGCAGCACGGCGTAGGCCGCAAACACCGCCGCAAAAATCACGAAAGGTGCTCCCAGAAAAAGCCATTTATCGGCCGCTTTGGGCACAATGTCTTCTTTTTGCAGTAGCTTCAGCAGGTCAGCAATGAGTTGCAAAAGTCCCCACTTTCCTACTTCCATGGGGCCCATCCGGTCTTGAATGAACGCCGATATCTTACGCTCAAGGTATACGCCCACCACCACAAAGCCGGGCACCATCAGCAGGAAGATAATCAGGGTTGCGTACATGGGGGTGGTTGGGTTAACGAGTGATGCCACGGTGGGTTAAAGGGGGAACGGTAAAAAGGTCAAAGGGAAATACATGCATTCTAAAAAAAACGATTCGTCCTTGACCATTAACCTTTTACCTATATGGACAGCCTTTTACCAAAAATCAAAACTCAGCGCTTTTGGGGTACCTTGGGAAAGGAATCACGTCGCGGATATTGCCCATGCCCGTTACAAATTGAACCAGGCGCTCAAAGCCCAGGCCGAAGCCCGAATGCGGCGCGGTACCAAACTTGCGGGTCTCCAGGTACCACCACAGGTTTTCGGGGTCGATGCCAACTTCGTGTACGCGTTCCAAAAGCACGTCGTAGTTTTCTTCCCGCTGACTACCGCCGATGATCTCTCCGATTCCGGGAAACAGCACATCCATGGCCCGTACGGTTGGTCCGGGAACGCCGGGGGCCGCGTCGTCCACCTTCATATAGAAGGATTTGATGGCCCGGGGGTAGTTGGTCAGAATGACGGGCTTCTTGAAGTGTTTCTCCACCAGGTAGCGCTCGTGCTCGCTCTGCAGGTCAATCCCCCACTCTACGTGGTACTGAAACTTCTTCTCTTTGTGGGGCTTCGACTTGGTCAGAATGTCGATGGCTTCCGTATAGGTCAGGCGCTCGAAAGGATTATCCACCACAAACCGGAGTTTCTCCGACAGCGGCATGGCGCGCTCCTGCTGCGGCTTGCTCTTCTCCTCGTCAGCCTGCCGTTTTTCCAGAAAATCCAGATCATCAACGCAGTGTTCCAGGGCGTAGCCGATAACGCTTTTTACAAAGTCCTCGGCCAGGTCCATGTTGTCTTTCAGTTCAAAGAAGGCCATTTCGGGCTCGATCATCCAGAATTCGGCCAGGTGGCGCGTGGTATTGGAGTTTTCGGCCCGAAAGGTAGGTCCAAAGGTATATATTTTGGAAAGCGCCATTGCCCCCAGCTCGCCTTCCAGCTGTCCGGAAACAGTCAGGTTGGTTTCCCGGCCGAAGAAATCTTCCTTATAATCGATCTTACCCGCTTCGTCGCGGGGAGGTTTGTTCATATCCAGTGTGGTCACCCGAAACATCTCACCCGCCCCTTCGGCATCAGACGCGGTAATGACGGGAGCATGCAGATAAAAGAACCCTCTGTCGTTGTAGTATTTGTGCACCGCAAAGGCCAGAGCATGACGAATGCGCAGGATCGCACCAAATGTGTTGGTACGCGGACGCAGGTGGGCAATCTCGCGTAGAAATTCCAGCGAGTGCTTCTTAGGTTGCAGGGGATATTCGTCAGGATCGGCCGTTCCATAAATATGTATCTCCTGGACTCTTACCTCCACTGACTGCCCGGCCCCGAGCGATTCAACCAGGGTACCGATCACTTTCAAACAGGCACCCGTAGTAATTTGACGCAGAGTGGCTTCCGAGAGTTGGCCGGGCTCTGCTACTGCTTGCAAATTGTGGAGCGTAGAACCATCATTTAGGGCAATAAATACCGCATTTTTGCTCTCCCGCTTCGTGCGCACCCACGCATGGATCGTTACGGACTCACCTACATGAGCGTTTTCTACAATTTTTTTGATCTGAATTGGACCCATTTTCGTACGTTATAGATTAACCGCGCTTCATTTTGAATTTTATCTTACTATTTTTTGATTTTTTTCTTGTCTTTTGAAAAATTGGCACAAAATTTGTCACCACGATCAAAAGGTGAACAAAAATCTAGATTCAGGGCACAAAACTACGAATTATGCACCAAAAACCTAGGCTGACATTGGATCAACCCGCAGCCTGGATGGACCGTAGCCTGACATTTTTTTTTGAAAAAACACTCCCTAAAAAGTTGCCTTTTTGTAAAAAATTAGTTACTTATGTGCGTTAATCGGATAATTTGTGAATTATCTGTCTTTTTTGACCAAATAATGATATTTTTGGCATAACTCTTGTAGCAGGGGGAATGCTTCTATTGACAGACAGGATGAGGAGTTTGAATCGAAAACCTTAAATGTGCTTATGACCAATATCTACTAAGCTATGCAAAAGCTGATTATTACCCAGGGTCTTCTGCAAAAACTGTCACCACAGCAGATTCAGTTTATTAAATTGTTGCAAATCCCCACCGCCGAACTGGACGCCAGGATCAAGGAAGAATTAGAGGCAAACCCTGCTCTTGAGGAAGACATCATTGACGAAGGGCTGACGGAGTCTCCCCTCGACGAATACGATCCGACTTCCGGCGGCGAAGACGACTATGACACCTCCCGAGAGAAAGACCTGGACCTGGATAGCTACCTGAACTCCGAAGAGCTCAACGGCTATAAGATGCAGGGGGATGGATTTTATGGTAATGACGACGACCGTGAATTCATGGTAGCCAGCCACAGTACCCTGCACGATAGCCTGTTTCAGCAACTGGGCTTCCTGAACCTCAAAGAACAGGAAGAGTTTCTGGGGCTTTACCTGCTGGGAAGCATCGAAGGGGATGGCTACCTGCGACGCCCCCTCAAGTCCATCGTCAGCGATCTGCTCTTCACGCAGAATGTCCATACCACCGAGGAAGATCTCGAAGCCGTGCTGATGAAAATTCAGCAACTCGAGCCCGCCGGCATCGGTGCCCGCAACCTGCAGGAATGCCTGCTGCTGCAACTGTGCCGAAAAAACAAATCAGACCGGACGGTGCAGCTAGGTATTCGGGCTATTGAGGAGCATTTTGAAGATTTCTCAAAAAAGCACTACGAAAAAATCCAGAAAAGAATGGGGATATCGCACCAGGAAACATACGACGTGCTGTCCCTAATCACAAAGCTAAACCCCAAGCCGGGATCCGTGGAAGGCGACGGCGACCTTTCTTTCTACCTGACCCCCGATTTTATTCTGCTGAACAACAATGGCTTTCCGGAGGTTACTCTGAACGCCCGCAATGCCCCCGAACTCCGCGTAAACCGGGTGTTTGCCCAGATGCTGGACACCTACCATAAAAGCGACAAGACCGATCGGAGCATCAAGGAGGCTGCCACTTTTGTGAAACAGAAGCTGGACTCGGCCAAATGGTTTATCGATGCCATCAAGCAGCGGCAAACCACCCTGATCCGGACAATGAACGCCATTTTACTCTTCCAATACGACTTTTTTCAGGTGGGAGACGAGTCCAAGCTGAAACCCATGATTCTGAAAGATATCGCCACCATGATCGACATGGATGTATCGACGGTATCGCGGGTAGCTAACAGCAAGTGCGTGCAGACCGATTTTGGGCTGTATCCGCTCAAATATTTCTTCTCAGAGGGTATCGCCACCGACTCGGGCGAAGACGCCAGCAGCCGGCAGGTAAAGAACATCCTGAAGGAACTCATCGAGGCAGAGCCCAAGCGCAAACCATTCTCGGACGATAAGCTCGAAAAAATACTCAACGAGAAAGGCTACAACATAGCCCGGCGTACTGTGGCCAAGTACCGCGAGCAGTTGAATATCCCTGTAGCCCGTCTGCGCAAACAAATTTAGTTTTCATTTTTCAGAAGTAGGTTTCAACGTTGGTCGTTTCTGGTTTCCGGGTTAATTTTGTCGATTGAGTTCACAAAACCGTACCCGGTGCATTGAATAACCGACTTGCCTTGCTGCTGTCCACGGTGCTGCATCCGCTGCTGATGCCCACCTATCTGTTCGGCGCGCTATTTTTGCTTACTCCCGAACTGATGGGGGTCAGTATGCTTGGCTTTAGCGCGCAGGGAAGCCTGCTTCTACTCGTGTTTCTGAATACCTTCGTGGCCCCAGCGCTACTGATCTACTATTTTTACCGGATGGGCTTCATTCGAAGCCTTCATCTGGACGAACTCCGCGACCGGCGGATCCCGTACCTTACCACGTTGCTTATCTATACGTTCAGTACGTACCTGTTTGGCTGGCAACTTCAGCCCATCAGCGACCTGGCTCCGCAGATAGCCATCATCCTGGGCAGTATCACCTTTTCTATAGCGATCGTTGCGCTGGTGAGCCTCCGCTGGAAAATAAGTGCCCACGCCACGGGCATCGGTGGCTGTATGGGCGCACTGGCGGGCATTTTTCTGCGTTATGGTGATTCTACCCTCTTTTACCCCTTTCTGCTGGGCATCCTGATCACCGGTGTGTTGATGAGCGCCCGCCTGCAACTCAACGCCCACACGCCCTCTCAGATCACCGCAGGCCTCAGCCTGGGACTCTCGGTAAGTATAACCGCCGTGTTTGTATTTTTATAAGCGGCAAACCTGACTACCTTGCAGTTTATTCCAACCCGTCTAACGTATGTACGACAACCTACTCTACGAAACCAACGACGGCGTGGCGCGCATCACGCTGCATCGCCCTCAGGTATACCATGCGCTCAGCCCCGACCTGATCCGCGAGATCACCGATGTCGTCACTACCGCCGGCGCTGACCCCACGGTACGAGTGCTGCTGCTTACGGGCTCAGGCGACAAAGCCTTCTGCTCCGGGGCCGATCTTAAAGCCGGCATGGGCGAGGCTACCAGCCTGGGCGAGGCCCTGCGCACCCGCTACAACCCCATGATCCTGGCTATCCGCAACCTCCCCAAGCCGGTGGTCTGCCGCCTCAACGGCCTGGCCGCTGGCGCCGGCTGCTCACTGGCTCTGGCCTGCGACGTAATCATTGCGGCCGACGACGCCTACCTATCCCAGATTTTTGTGGGCATTGGCCTCATGCCCGATGCGGGCTCCACCTTTTTTCTGCCCCGGCTGGTAGGCAGTGCCAAGGCTTTTGAGCTGGCCTCCACGGGCCGCCGCGTATATGGCCCCGAAGCTGCCCAGCTCGGCCTGGTGCAGCGTAGCGTACCCACCGCCGAACTGGACGCCGCCACGGCCGAAGTTATCGCCTACTACCGCTCCGCCCCTACCCGCGCCATTGGCGCCATGAAGCAGGCGCTGAACGCTTCCCTGCACTCTGACCTCGAAACCATGCTGAACCGGGAAGCCGAAGAGCAAGACAAACTGGGCGAAACCCGCGACGCGGGCGAGGGCATCATGGCTTTTTTGCAGAAGAGAACTCCTGATTATCAGGGCCGCTGATTCTTATGGAATAATTTTTTAGAAAATAAGGGGGCAAAATTTGGCAGATACAAACCCACCCTCTATTTTTGCAGTCCGATTCAACATCGATGGTTTCGTAGCTCAATTGGATAGAGCATCTGACTACGGATCAGAAGGTTTGGGGTTCGAATCCCTGCGGGTACGCCATATTATATTCGTCAGCTACTCCCGCCGTAGCCCATGTACATATACCGGCCGCAAACC
>CATMVR010000091.1 GCA_950075905.1 uncultured Persicitalea sp.
AGGATGTGCTGGTCCGTTTTGCCTACCTGTAAGATAACCTATTCTTGGAATATTCTCACTACACAAACCTAAAGGCCGGTGCGGTGAATTATGAATAACATTTATAAATCGATTCCGATAGGAATGAATAAAGAAAACAAAGACCGGATGTTTACTCAAAGATTCCTGTATTGCCTTTGGCCCAAAGGGGCGTTAGTTTTTCCACAACCTCCGGATGGTCCGCGGCGATGTTGTGGTTCTCGTTAGGGTCTATGGTATGATCGTACAGCTCTACCGTTGGTTCCTGCTTGCGGAAGTACTTTGTAAAGCGGTAGCGATCCGTCCGAACGCTGATGCCCCGGTTGTAATAGCTGTACGCTACGTTATCCCAGGTAGGCTTTTTGCCTTTTTTCAGAAGTCCGACAAGGCTTTTTCCATCCAGTTCGGTGGCCGGTTTGAGACTACATAATTCCAGAAGCGTTGGATAAATATCAATACTACTGACGATTTCGTCCCGTTTTTGCCCGGCGGAGTTCGGGGCTTTTACCATCAGCACGCTCCGTACAGCCCGCTCAAAAATGGTGTGCTTGCCCCATACCCGGTGGTCGCCCAGGTGCCAGCCGTGGTCACCCCATACCACCACAATCGTATTTTTATCCAGTTTTAGCCTTTTCAGTTCGGCTAGTACTTTCCCTACCAGAGCATCCGTGTAGCTGACGCTGGCGTAGTACCCATGGCGCAACTTGCGGGCGTAAGCGTCTGATACGGGGTTTTCCAGAGAGGGGTGCTCTTCTCCCGCCTTGTATGAATTGAATTCGCCACTGTTTTGCAGACTGGCCGGATGGGCGTTTTCGGGAAGACCGGGCGAGGGCGTTATTGAAATCTTCGACTCGTCGTACAGGTCCCAGTACTTTTGCGGGGCGTTGAAAGGAAGGTGGGGTTTGAAAAAGCCGACACTCAAAAAAAATGGCTGCTTTTTCCTGGCCAGTTCGTTGAGTTTGGTTATGGCCAGTTGGGCACTGAGGCCATCCGGGTAGCCGTCATCAGATACCATGGCGCTTTCGTAGGGTTTTACCTCTCCGTTCCGGCTTTGCCGGTTGGAACCATCGGCGTAGGCGAAGAAGGCATTCCATCCCGTTTTCCATTTACCCGGATCAAACAGCATCTCGTCCCAGCTGTGGGGAAGTTCCAGTTTGTCACTTTTCGGCTCCTGGTAGCCATACACGTAGCCATCGGCCGAATGGCTGATCTTGCCAATGCCTACGGTATAGTAGCCATTGCGCCGGAAGTGATCTACGAAAGACTCCGGCGTATTGGTACGGGGCTTGTCGCTGATTTCCTTTTCTATGGCGGCGTTAGTAAGGTGGACGGGCCTGGTCGGGCGCTGGCCCGTCAGCAAACTATACCGCGACGCCCCACAGGTGGGCTGGGTGACGTAGTGCCTTGTAAAAAGGGTAGACTCCCCCGCCAAAGCATCCAGATTGGGCGACTGTATTTCAGCATTTCCGTAGCAGTTCAGGTCCGGACGAAGGTCGTCGATGCAGATGAAGAGGACGTTGGGTGGCTGTTTCTTGACCAACAGGCTGCTGAGAATCCACCATAGACTCAGGAGTGCGATGCTTGTATATAGCGTTTTTTTTATCATGGATGCTTTTTATGGCTGGTTCGCGTTATAAACGCAAACCAGCCGTAATTCTCTCAATCACTCACCGCGGGGGCGGACCCCTCACTCATTCTAACATTAAAACTAGTACCCCGGATTTTGCAGAAAGTCGCCCGGATTGGTAACTCGGTCGATCTGCGTTTGGGGAATAGGCCGTACCAAATGCATCTCTTTCACATTGACGGCGGCATCAAGATTGTACTTTTTGATGCGATCCAAAAACTTTCCGGAGCGTTTCAAGTCGTACCAGCGGTGCATTTCGCCGGCTAGCTCGCGGCCTCGTTCATCCATGAAAAAGTCCTCGTTCAGATCGGTCGTTTTTACCTGCATCTCGGCTACTTTACCGGGCAGGGCCGCCCGCGTGCGTACTACATTCACGTATTCGGCGGCCTTGGCAAGGTTGCCCTGCCGAAAGGCTGCTTCTCCGGCAATCAGGTACATCTCAGCCAGCCGCAGTACGATAAAATCGCGACGGCCGTCCGTGGCGTTGACGCTGACGCGGAGAGGATCGAGGTATTTTTTCAGGGTAGGAAACTGACGCCGGTTCGATCCCCCTATTTCCCTGGGGTCTGTGACGCTGGCTACCCACTTGTTGTTATAGTCAATGAGCCAGTAGGGGGCCGTTTTCTGCACCTCATCGGGTACGGGATGCATTACAATCTTGATGGCGGTATCGCCGGGTTGCACCGTTTTTCCATTGATCGTAGCTTTGGTATTGGCGATCCAGACGGTCTTGAAGGAACCATCGAAGCGGCTATCCTTACTCAGGTCAAAAAGATTGAGCGTATAGTTGGTGGGCATAAACCGCTGGAAGGGACGTCCGTTCGCAATGTCGCGGGTCAGGGCCGGATTGAGGGTATAGTCAAACTGGAAATACAGGTGTCCCTGATTACCACTGCCGTTGGTCAGTGGGTTATCGGTATACTGCACCGACCAGATCACCTCCGGATTCAATTCTTTATTAATGTCCCATAAATCCCCGTAGTTTTTTACCAAAGAATGGTCGTTGCTGTTGATGACAGCAGCGGCCATTTTTTCGGCCTCAGCCCAGTTACCCAGGGTGAGCTGTACCCGTGCCAGCAGGCCCTCTGCGGCGTGCTTGGTGACACGGCCGTAGTTCTGGGTTTTGACCGGCAGATTGGCAACGGCAAATTGAAGATCGGGCACGATGCCTTGTTGGTATACCGTAGCCACAGGCGTGCGTCTGGCCTCCGTTTCAACGCCCTGGGTTTCTTCGAGCGTAAAGTGGATATCGCCAAACTGCTGCACCAGGTGGAAATAGTACAGAGCCCGCAAAAAGCGCGCTTCGCCGATAATGCGGTTGCGTTCAGCTTCGCTGAGTCCGACTACCTTGGGAGCCCGTCCGATCACGGCGTTGGCCTGGTTGATCCCTACGTAAAAATTATCCCAGATGGTTTTGACGTAGCCGCTAGATCCTAGGAAGTTGGGGGAATAATTATTGTAGTCAGGGTTGTTGGTGGCGCCGCCAAACCCGTTGGTGTACATGTCGGTACCCGTTACGGTAAGGAAAAAAGCGTATTCATTTCCATAAAATCCCCGCAGTGTTGTGTACGTAGCTTTCAGCCCGTCTTCAATGCCTTTTGGGGTCGAATAGTAGCTTTCGGCGGTGGCCAGGCCTACCGGATTTTCTTCCAGTATATCATTGCAGGACGTTAGGAAAACGAGTAATGACAACAGGCTAAGTAGTATATAGTTCTTTTTCATATTAGTCAGGATTTCAGAATTTAAGGTTCAAACCAAACACATACGTGGCCGAGGTCATCGGGGAGCTGCCCCCCACAATGCCATTGGACGTTTCGGGATCTACCAGTTTGTAGGGCGAGAAAATCAGGGCGTTGTCGGCCGTGGCATACAGGCGCAGACTGCTTAGTTTGATTTTAGAGGTGATCGCTTTTGGAATCGTATACCCCAGGGTAATGTTCCGGATTTTTACGAAGGAACCATCAAAAAACCGGACGGCATCGGAGTACAGAGGCGCGGCCGCTGCGTTGGGTCGGGGTATTTTATTCACCGGATTATTGGTAGTCCAGTAGTCAAAATTAATGGCATTGTAGCGTCCCTGCCAGTTGTTGCCGCCCAGATTGTGGAAGTCGCTGCGAATGTACTGCCCCTGCCGGGCGTATACCAGAAAAGAGAAGTCAATGCCCTTGTAGCTAATGCGGTTGGTTAGTCCACCGCTCCACCTGGGTACCGTAGAGCCCAGAATAGTGCGGTCGTCGGCATTGATGACCCCATCGGGCTGATTGGTCAGATTACCTTCCGCATCGCGGCCGTTTACGTCGGCTATCCTGATATCGCCGGGCTTCTGCTTCACTTTGGTGGCTTCGTCGGCTTCGCTGGTTTGCCAGATCCCCTCCTGTTTGAAGTTGTAGAAAACCTGGATTGGATTGCCAATGAACCACTGGTTGCCCACGTCGTCTTTGTCATTAAAGAGTTCGACAATCTTTTCCTGATTGCTGAACAGATTCAGATTGGCCTCCCATTTGAATCCATTGGGCGAGCGCAGGATATTTCCGTTTAGCGTGAGTTCCCACCCCTGATTGCTGGTAGAGCCGATGTTTTGCAAGATAGACTCATAGCCCGAAGTAATGGGAATCAAACGGTTCAGGAGCAGGTCGGTGGTGTTGGTTTTGTACACTTCCAGCGAGCCCGTCAGGCGGTCGTTCAGCAGGCCAAAATCCATCCCGATATTGAGCGTACTGGAAATTTCCCACCGCAGATCAGGGTTCGGAATCACATTGAGGGCGTAGCCAAAGGCCGGGTCGTTGCCAAAGGCATAGACCGAACGTTCCAGGCCACCCAGCGTCTGGTAGGGGGAAATGGAGGTGTTGCCCACGGCCCCGTAACCGGCCCGGAGTTTCAGGAAGGAAATAGCCTTCACACTGCTCATAAATGCCTCGTCAGTAATTACCCAGCCGGCGGATACGGAGGGGAAGAACGCCCACTTGTTCTCCTGGGAAAGCCGGGAAGAACCATCCGCGCGACCGGTGAGGGTGAGGAGGTACCGATCTTTAAAACTATAATTGACCCGGCCCATATAGGACAAAAGTCCCCATTTGGTAAGTGAGCTGCCGATGCCCGTGACGGTTTCGGCACTGCCCAGGTTGTAAAACAGCGAAGACTCCACCGGAATATTGCGGGCTGCCGCCGACGAGGATTCAAAGCGGTTGGTTTGGGTACTGAAAAGGCCTACCGCACTGAGAGAATGCTCTCCGAATTTCCGATTGAACGTCAGGATGTTTTCCAGCGTATAGGCAAAATTCTGCTGGTTGGTCACTTCGGCGGAGTTGGCGCTTCCGGCCAGGGTACCGTTGTATTCGCCCTGTCGCGAAGTGCTGAAATCAGGGCCGTAGTTGAGCCGGTAGGAAAAGCCTTCCGCTAGTTTGTACTCGGCAAAAATATTGGCAAACACGCGGTACTTTTTGCGCTCGTTAACAAATTGTCCCGGCTGGTATTGCAGCAGCGGACTGGTAACCAGGCCTTCGCGCGGATTGGGGTAGGCTATAAAATTGCCATCGGCATCGTAGGGCTGCACCAGCGGCGAAAACTGCAACGCATTGTTATAGGGCCCGTTGGACATGACATTCTGCAAGTCGGTGGCTACTGTGGAGCTTACGCCAACCCGCAACCGCTCGGTAAGTTTGGTTTCGATATTGGCCCGAAAAGAGTAACGCTGGTAGTCGCTCAACTGCATGATGCCTTTTTCGTCAAAAAAGGACCCCGACAGATAGTACGTGGTGTTATCGTTGCCGCCACTGGCCGAAACCTGGTGCTGCTGCTGCTGTCCGTCGCGCAGGATGAGGTCGAGCCAGTCAGTTTCCACGCCATTTTTGAGATTATCTACTTCCAGCGTACTGAAAAACGTATTGTCCCGGCTGGCGTCGCTGGCATCAATGCCCCTTGATACGCGGGAATATTGCGCAAACTGCTCGCCGTTCATCAGGTTCAGGTTTTTTTGGGCTTTCTTGATGCCGTAGTAGCCGTCGTAACTGATTACCGCTTTGCCGGCCTGTCCCTTCTTGGTCGTAATGAGAATAACCCCGTTGGCCCCCCGTGAGCCATAAATGGCCACCGCGCTGGCGTCTTTAAGTACCTCCATCGACTCAATGTCGTTGGGGTTGAAGTCGTTGATGCTTACGTCCGTCGGGATGCCGTCGATAACGTACAACGGGTTGTTGCTGGCGTTGATGGAGCGGTTGCCCCGAATACGGATGACCGGCGCGGAACCGGGGTTGCCGTTGCTGCGCACAATATCCACGCCGGCCAAACGCCCCTGCGCATTCTGCAGGAAGTTCGACGACGGAGTTTCGGCAATATCCCGGCTATTGATACTGGAAATAGCGCCCGTCAGGTCGCGCTTTTTCTGGGTACCATAGCCCACTACAATTACCTCGTTCAGGGCTTTGGTGTCTACGCCGAGACTCAGGTTAATCCGGCTCCGGTTGTTGATCGGGATTTCCTGCGATACATAGCCCACAAAGGAAAAAACCAGGGTTGCATTGCCATCAGGGGCGGCCACGGTGTACGTACCATCCTGAGTAGTAGTGGTGCCACGTTGGGTACCCTTCACTACCACACTTACGCCGGGCAGTCCTTCTCCGCTCTCGTCCGTTACCTTTCCGGTCACAGAAAAGTCGAGGATGAGGTTGGCCGGTATAGTGAGCGAGGGAGCCCGTTTCAGATTATTCAGGTTGCCTGAGAGGTCGTTGCGCAGGACGATCCGATTACTTACCGGCAGGAAATTTATTTTTAAGGGAGTCAGAATCCGGGACAATACCTCTGATAACGCCTCATTGGTGGCTTTGACCGTTACCGGTTGGCTCAGGTCAACGGTCCGGGAATTGTACGAGAACTTTACCTTAGCCGACTTTTCGAGGGTAGCCAGCACCCTACTCAGCGGCTGTGCCGTTGCCTGCACAGAAACTTTACGCTCCAGCATACTTTGTCCCTTGACAGAAGTAGCGAGCGTAATCCCGGAGAACAGCAGGGCTATGGCAATTTGTAAGACAGAAATTTGCACGATTCGGTAGAGTAATCGTTTAGGAGTCAAAGATATTTTCATACTTTTGATTGGTTTGGTTGATACTTTTTACAGGAGTGTTGGCAAAATCAATTCCCTTCTTCTCTTTGGGGACATGTTTTACAGAACATGCCGGGAATACCCTGAGCGTCGGATATGTTACAGCATTTCGGCGCTCGTTTTATGCATAGGCAATAGGGGTTAGGTTAGTTGCATCCATTGGAGTGGATGATGATCTGGTTTTCCTTTATCTCGTAGCTGGTACGTCCGCCCAGACTTTCACAAATAATTTTCAGTTTTTCAGATAAAGGCTGATCGCTCAATGAAGTGGTCAGGTAGCAGTTGACCAGCTTTTCGGCGGGGAAGTCAATCTTGACCAGATAGGCCTGCTCGATGGTTCTGAAAATTTGGGAAACGGGTACATCGGTAAATTCGAAGCTCAGCTTTTCAATCGTACTCAGCTCCTGCGAGTGGTGTACTTCCTGTGTCAGGTCTTCAATTTTTTCAAAAGCGAGGCTCTGACGCGTGAACCTAACCCCCTGATTGGGCAGTAGCAGCAAACCTTCCCGGTCGGAATTGCTGGCGGTCACGTTTACTTTCCCCGTCCGGACTACCTCCTCCACCTTTTTCTGGTCAGAAAATGCTTTTATTCTGAAACTGGTGCCGACAACTTTGGTGACCAGCTCGTTGGCGTAGACGTAAAAGGGCTTTTCGGGATTTTTACTTACTTCAAAAAAAGCATCGCCAGTAAGATGTACCTCCCGCGAGGTACCCTCAAATTCGGACGGGTAGCGCAGGGTACTGTTGGGTTGTAGCAGCACCGAACTCCCATCCGCCAGCATGATCAGCTGGGGACGATCGGATGTATTTTGCTTTTCAATCAGAGTAGAAGCAGCTTTGGAAGTACCTGCTGTTTGAACCTCCGGCAAAGTACCTGACTGCATGCGGTAAATTCCCCCCAGCACGGCACCCCCCAGCAGCACCGAAGCGACCACCCGCCACCAACTGCGCCGCAGGAAGGGAGTCTGGTCCGTGGCGCTGTCCTCTTCACTTGCCCTGATTTTGGCCCAGGTACGCAGCAGGGCTTCCTGAACATCCTCTCCGGGCACTGTTTCCTCGGGCACATGCAGCGCCAGCAGCCATTCCCGGGCTTCTTCCACAAGTTTGGCCCTATGAGGATTTTCGAGGGTCCATTCCTCCCAGGCATGGGTATCTTGCTCTTCCAGCACCCACCTGCGGAAGGATTGGTCATCCAGAAAGTTTTCGACGGATTGGTATCGGTTTCTCTGCTGCATCGGAATTGGTGTTTCACAGGCAGAGAGGACCGCCTTTCGGGCCGATACTCAGTAAATGGTAATTTTTTTTGAAAAATTTACACTAAATCAGAAAAGAGCAGCAGAAACAGGGCAACGTTTCCCTTCAATTCCCGGCGGAGCTGCATCAGGGCCCGATGGAGTAAGTTGCTGGCCGATTGGTAGTTGATGCTGAGTATTTCGGCGACTTGCTCGGTTGTCAGCCCCTGATGGTAGCGCAGGAAAAGAATTTCTTTCTGACGGGGCGGCAGTGCGTTGATCTGTCGGTTGAGATGATGGATGCGGAGTGCCGTTTCTTCGTTGGCAATAAGCCGGTCTTCCACCGTGAAAGAAATGGAAAACTCAATATGATCCAGAGAGGTAGTCTGCCGAAAAATACGGTCTCGCGAGTGGAAGCGGGCCACGCGTTTCCGAACGCAGGAAAGTAAATAGGCCTTTACCGAGGTTGGCTCATTCAGGGAAGACCGGTACAGCCAAATGTCAGCAAATACATCCTGAACACAATCCTGCACCCGATCCGAATCGTTTAAAAATGATTTACCATAACCCAGTAAGGCGGCATAATACCGTTCAAACAGCTGCGTAAAAGCAGCTTCCTCTCCGTCGGTCAGGCGGTGCCAGAGTAGTTCGTCGGTGGGAAGGGAGGGGTTCAAAGTGCGTAATTGGAATTATCGTTTGTATACTGTTTAAAGAAATTGGTTTACCAGCTAAATCTACTTTTAACACTTGTATTTTGTCTTTTTAACCAGGTAAGTCACAAGGTAGATCGTTGAATTCATTGGAAAAGTAGGTGTATTTGCAGGCTGTTACAGCACCTTTTATAGTAAATAGACGATACTATACAGAGAAAGCCCCCAATCCAACATCCTGAAATCAAGTTGTTGGATTGGGGGCTTTCCCAAATTGCGTTCTTACTTAGCCACCAGCACGCGCTGCACCAGTTGCTTCGTTGCGGTACGCCACTGCACCAGGTATATACCGGGGGGTAGCTAGCCGAGGTCGAGCGTGTACTCGGTGGGCACCTCTTCCGAAACTGCCGCTACCCGCGCCGATGCATGGGGCGTTTCGATGCGGACGTTGTCCAGGTACACCTGGTTGGGCCCGAACGTCGGCAGTAGAATAAATACCAATTTGGTGATTATACTCACAATACTTATGATAAATCGCCTGCTTCACCCATTAATCAAATCCAGGCTGTTCAAGGGTAAAACTATCCTCGTGCTAGGGCCCCGTCAGGTGGGGAAAACTACTTTAATTCAAGCCTTGCTCCGGGTGCAGAACCTCCCTACACTGTATCTCAATGCTGATTTGCCCACGGTTCGGGAAAGCCTGTCTGACGTTGGGGCAGAGCAGTTGAGAACCTACCTGGGTACTTCCCAACTGGTAGTGATTGATGAGGCCCAACGGGTCAAAAACATTGGCCTTACGCTCAAAATTATTCATGACATGCTTCCGCAGGTACAGGTAATCGCTACGGGTTCATCGGCTTTTGAGCTAGCGAATGAAATCAACGAGCCGCTTACAGGGCGGAAGTGGGAATACCGGCTTTTTCCGATTAGCTGGCAGGAATTGATCAATCATACCCACTTTCTGGCCGCCCGGGGGCAGTTGGAAAATCGCCTGATTTACGGAATGTACCCTGATATTCTCACCAGTCCGGGTGAAGAACGCAGGACGTTACAGGAACTAAGCAGTAGTTATCTTTTCAAAGATCTCCTGGCTTTTAAGGGTATCCGCCGTCCGGAGGTATTGGAAAAATTGCTTCGTGTCCTGGCTTTGCAGGTAGGCAGTGAGGTATCATACAATGAATTATCAAGACTGGTGGAAATAGACAAAATAACGGTCGAAAATTACATACGCCTGCTCGAACAGGCCTTTGTTGTATTCAGATTGTTGCCGTTGAGCTGGAATCTTCGCAACGAGATCAATACCAGCCGGAAAGTTTATTTTTACGACAACGGCATTCGAAACGCCCTCATTGGCAACTTCAGCCCGCTGGCCCTCCGGTCAGATGTGGGTGCTTTATGGGAGAATTTCCTGATTAGCGAGCGCATGAAAGCCAATCACTATCAGCAGGCCTATGGGAATGGTTATTTCTGGCGGACCCATGCCCAACAGGAGATTGATTACATCGAAGAATACGACGGACGCCTGCACGCTTACGAGTTCAAATGGAATCCAAAAGCGAAAGCCCGCTTTTCTAAAAGCTTTACCGGAGCCTATCCTGATGCCACTACGAAAGTGATTTCTCGGGATAATTTTGAGGAATTTCTGGGGTGTAAGTAAAAAAAAGCGGCGCATGCTTGCCAATTTATCTGGAAGCATGCGCCGCTGCGCCATAATCAGGAGATCAGGCCAGGGCCTTGCGGGCTTCCCGGTCGGGATCATTGGCCAGCGCCGGGGCGTCGTCCAGGATCATGGTTTCGCCGTTCCGGGTGGTATAGGGCTTCCAGGTAGGCAGGCCGCCGCCGTTGGGGTTGCCGGATCTGGCAAAATTCAGGAACGATTTGGCCATTTTCTCCGAGAGTGCCCGGGGGCGCTTGCCACCGCCGGTGTGGGTCAGCATCAGGTCGGTGTTATAAAACCAAAAACAGATATCGTCGCAGTGGAAGGCCCGCATCCGGCCGTCGAACAAGGGCGGTTGCCAGCCAAACCAGGCTACGTACACGGGGGCTTTCTGCTGCGAAGCCTTGGCGTCGGCGGCGGCAATGGCATTCTTGCGGTTGGACATGATCAGGGCCCATATCTCCACGGGACGGGCTTTGGGAAAATTGCTGGCGTAGGCCGTCACAATTTCGCCGGACTTGTCGCCAAAGCGGGGTTTGATTTTTTCGGTTACTTCGGCCAGGGATATTTTCTCCAAAGTAGCGTCAGTCCGGCTGGGGCTTTGCTCGTGGAAGGTAGAGCAAATCAGCAGCGGAATATCGGCCGAGAAATGCTGGGCATCCGTAAAAAAAGCTCCTTCTTCCAGCGAGGCTCCGTCGCCCACGGGCGAGTAGCCCCCGCGGGTAAGGCCGAGCCGTCTGGCTTCGTCAGTCATTTTCTCCGCCGCCCGGTTGGCTATATGGATATACTCCAGCCACGGAATCTGCTGCAGCTTTTCGATCTCACCCGGTCGCAAACCGGCTTCTTCCATCACTTTCAGCCCCAGTTTTTC
>CATMVR010000092.1 GCA_950075905.1 uncultured Persicitalea sp.
GCGATAAAGAACGCCCAGAAAACCCAACCCTGGGCCTCGGCGGAAAGCTGTACGTTGTACAGCGCAATGATCTCCGAGCTATGCTGACCGGGTGTCTGAAAATAAACGTACACCAGCGCTACCAGCATCAGAAGGCTACCGAAGATGGTATAGACAAAAAACTTAAAGGTGACCTTCAGGCGATTTTCACCCCCCCAGACCGCCGCCAGAAAGTAGACGGGAATCAGCGCCGCTTCGAAGAAAAGGTAAAAGAGGAAGGCATCGGTAGCCGTGAAGACGCCGATCAGGGCGGCTTCCATGAACAGGATCAGCGAGTAAAACGCCGAAGGATTCTTGTAGCTCTGCCCAAATGCCGACAGAATAATCAGCGGCGTCAGGAAGGCCGTCAGCAGTACCAGCAGCAGGCTGATGCCGTCGAGCCCGGCACCCAGGGTTACGCCCGCGGAGGCGATCCAGTCGTACTTGAAACCAAACTGCTGCCCACCGGCCGGATCAAACTGCGACCACGCCAGCAGCACGGTGCCAAGTTCGGCTAGTGCGCCCACCAGCGCCAGTTGCTTTACATTGCGTCCACCCAGACTCAGGGTAAGCAGGCCGGCCACAACCGGGATCAGGATTAATAGTATCGTAAGCATTTATCCAGTGTTGAATGATTGATTGAGGGGTCCGCCCCTGCGGGGAATGATAGAACGAGTGAATATGGCTGTAAAAAGCACGATTTGCCCACTCGATTTTACACTCCTTCCAAATCCTTATCTTATTTGAGTAACAGATTCCAGAATAATATCACCATAATACCCACTACCATTGCGAAGATGTAGTAGCTGATGGAGCCGGTTTGCGTTTGCCGTCCCAGATTCGAGAGGCTTTTTACCAGTTTTCCGGTTCCGTCAACAAACAGGTCTATGAAAAACTCGCCGAAACTCGCCAGTAGGCCGGATAGTACCTTGATGGGCTTTACAAATACAGCGTCGTACAGTTCGTCTACGTAGTACTTGTTGTAGACCACATTCTGCAGACCGCCGCGTGTTTCGGATTCGGGAGCAGGTACTGCCCCACGGCTCACGTACATTACGTAGGCCACAATGGCGGCAACCAGCGCCACTACCACCGATATGCCCATCAGCAGGTACTCTTCCGAGTGGCTCAGGGTCGTAGCCGCAAAGGTTTCGGGGCTTACCTGCCGCGACAAGTCAAACAGTGGGCTCATAAACTCGGCCAGCTGGTGCGAGCCGCCCAGGGCTTCGGGTACGCCGATGAATCCACCCAGGGCCGAAAATACCGCCAGTACAATCAGCGGGATGGTCATGGCGGAGGGCGATTCGTGCAGGTGGTGCTTCTGCTCGTCGGTACCACGGAAGTCGCCGAAGAAGGTCAGAAACAGCAACCGGAACATGTAGAAGGAGGTCATAGCCGAGGCCAGTACCCCAATGCCCCACAAGAGTATGTTGTGTTCAAAGGCGTGCGCCAGGATCTCATCTTTGGAGAAGAAACCCGCAAAGGGCGGCAGACCGGCAATGGCCCAGGTACCTACAAAGAAGGTAAGGAATGTAATAGGCAGCTTCTTGCGCAGCCCACCCATAAACCGGATATCCTGCTCGTCGGACATGGCGTGGATCACGCTGCCCGCGCCAAGAAACAGCAGTGCTTTGAAGAAAGCGTGCGTAATGACGTGGAACATGGAAGCCGAGTAGGCCGTTACGCCCAGCGCCAGAAACATGTAGCCCAGCTGACTCACGGTAGAGTAGGCGAGTACTTTCTTGATGTCGTTTTGCAGCAGACCAATCGAAGCGGCAAACAGGGCTGTAATGGCTCCGACCATGGCTACTACTTCGAGCGACTCGGGAGCCAGCGTGTAGAGCACGTTGGAGCGGATCACCATGTAGATACCGGCTGTTACCATGGTGGCGGCGTGGATCAGCGCCGAAACGGGCGTAGGGCCCGCCATGGCGTCGGGTAGCCAGGTATACAGCGGAATCTGCGCCGACTTACCCATCGCTCCCACAAAGAGCAGCAGGGTAATGGCCACTACTACGGAGTCACCCACGGGCAGGCCGGTCGCCTGCCGGAATACCTCCGAGTACTCTACCGAGCCGAAGGTGTAGATGATCATAAAAATGCCCAGCAGAAAGCCCAAATCCCCGATGCGGTTCATGATGAAGGCCTTGCGGGCGGCATTGTTGTAGTTGGTATTCTTGTTCCAGAAGCCAATGAGCAGGTAGGAGCAGAGCCCTACGCCCTCCCAGCCAATGAACATGATGACGTAGTTGGAACCCATCACCAGCAGCAGCATGAAGAAAAGGAAGAGATTCAGGAAGGCGAAAAACTTTCCGAAGCCCTCGTCATGCTTCATGTAGCCAATGGAGTAGATGTGAATCAGCGAGCCCACACCGGTGATAATCATGAGCATGAGCAACGAAAGCTGGTCGATCTGGAACGAAAAGGGAATATTCAGCTCGCCTACGGTAATCCAGTCGAAAAGAGCTACCACCTGGGGCTGGTTGCCGGCTTCCTTGAAAGCCAGTAGGACTACCACCGAAATGGCAAAACTGCCCAAAGCCGCCAGGGAGCCAATGAGCCCGACGGCTCCTTTGGGAACGTGTCGAAATCCGATTCCGTTGATCAAAAACCCGATCAGAGGGAGGAGTGGAATCAGAACGAGTAAGGTAGGAGACATAAATTTTAATTAGTGATGTTAGGAGTAGGGGGTCAAGCGCTACGTGAAAAAATTCAGTTCTCTGCGGCCGGGGCTATCCTTTCAATTTGTTGAGGAAGTTGATGTCAATGGTTCGGGTATTCCGGTAAATCATCACAATAATGGCCAGCCCCACAGCAACCTCCGCGGCCGCTACGGCCATGATGAAAAACACAAATACCTGCGCGGAGGGGTCTGACTTGTAGGAAGAGAAGGCAATAAGGAGCAAATTGACGGAGTTGAGCATCAATTCCACCGACATAAAAATGACGATGGCATTCCTGCGGATCAGAACGCCGATGATACCAATGACAAAGAGAGCCGTGCTAAGAATCAGATAGCTTTTGAGCGGAATAAGCTGAATTATCTCCGGTATAGTGGGGGTCTGCATCATAGCATCAGGGTAGTTATTGATGAATCTGTATTCGGGTTTTTAAAAAATTTGGGCAAATTTAAGGATAAATACCGCTTACTCAAGCCCCGCAAACAGGATTGTTCTTTCAGCGCTGAGTAAGGGCCCGGAGCCGGATTTCGGTCAGCTTTCTTTTGGTATCAAGCGGGAACTCGCCTTTCATGATCCAGTCGAAGAACGAGGGCTCCTGTTTGAGCACATCCACGACGCGTTTTCCGTTGTGTTTCCCAAAATTAAAAAGCTCTTCTCCCGACTCATTGTAGACCATCCGGCCGGCAAAATCTACATTGCGGGTAGCCGTGAGGGTATGCAACACGTCCATGTCGTTGACCACCGGGGTGACCAGGTTACCCTGATCATCCTTCACCGTGACGCCCTCGTAGTGTCGGATCTGCGCGTTGAGTACTTCGTAGGTAGCCAGGGCGTCAGCTTCGGCCCCGTGGGCGCCGACCAGCTCTTTTCCGCAGTAAAATTTGTAGGCAGCGGCCAGGTTTCGGGGCTCCATCAGGTGAAAAATTCGCTGGGCGTCGATCAGCCGGCGATTTTTTACCTCAAAATCTATTCCGGCCCGCAGAAACTCCTCCACCAGCATGGGCACATCGAAACGGTTGCTGTTGAAACCGGCCAGGTCGCAGCCTTCCAGAAATACCGCCAGATTTTTCGCTATCCTTTTGAACGGGGGGCACTCTTTCACATCTTCGTCGTAGATACCATGGATCAGGCTGCTCTCAATAGGAATCGGGATTTCCGGGTTCAGGCGCATGGTTCGCACTTCCTCTTCGCCGGTGGGCAGGGCTTTCACCACGGATATTTCAACAATGCGGTCGCGGGTGATATTGATGCCGGTTGTTTCGAGATCAAAGAAAGCCAGTGGTCTTTTCAGGACCAGTTGATGTGCCATAGCAAAGAGTATAGTAGATAATGCGGGCGAAGTTACGGTTTTAGTGGCAGACCCACCAAAAAAGCCGCCGGATTTAGGATAATCCGGCGGCGGCATACAATTCATTCCCGTTCCTGTACTATTCTTCCCAGTCGAAAGATTTTGTGATGGCCTTCTGCCACCCCTTGTACAATTCATCGCGCCGGGCTTCGTCCATGTTTGGCTTCCAGGTCTGGGCAACTGCCCAATTTTTGCGCAGGTCTTCCAGATCAGACCAGTAGCCCACAGCCAGGCCAGCGGCATAGGCGGCACCCAGAGCGGTGGTTTCGGCCACGGCGGGCGCCACCACCTGCGTACCCAGCATATCGGCCTGAAACTGCATCAGCATCTGGTTGGCCACCATCCCGCCGTCTACGCGTAGCGAAGCCAGCTCGATGCCCGAGTCCTGCTCCATGGCATTCACCACATCCAGCGTCTGGTAGGCCGTAGCTTCCAGGACGGCCCGGGCAATGTGCCCCTTATTCACGTAGCGCGTCAGGCCGGCAATGACCCCGCGGGCATCGTTGCGCCAGTAGGGAGCGTATAGTCCCGAGAAGGCCGGCACAAAGTAAGCCCCGCCGTTGTCCTCCACAGTTTTGGCCAGTTGCTCAATATCGCTGCTCTTCTGGATCAGCCCCAGGTTGTCGCGTACCCACTGCACCAGGGCTCCCGCAATGGCAATGCTGCCTTCCAGGGCGTACTGCACGGGCTGGTCGCCAAACTTGTAGGCAATGGTCGTGATCAGGCCCTTTTCGGAAAGTTGCAGTTCGTTGCCGGTGTTCATCACCAGAAAGCAGCCCGTGCCGTAGGTATTTTTGGCCATACCGGCTTCAAAGCAGGCTTGTCCCACCAGCGCGGCGTGTTGGTCGCCCAGAGCACCGGCAATGGGTACCCCCGGCAGTACCTCCGAGCTGACGTGCCCATACACCTCGCTGCTGCTTTTGATTTCCGGCAGCATGGCTTTGGGAATGTCAAAAGCTTTCAGCATACCCTCATCCCATTGCAGGCTGCGTAGGTTCATGAGCTGAGTACGGCTGGCGTTGGTCACGTCCGTTACGTGAATTCCTCCCTTGGGACCACCGGTCAGATTCCAGATGGTGAAGGTATCCATGTTGCCAAACAGCGCATCCCCTTTCTCGGCGTCGTCCCGAAGGCCTTCTACGTTTTCCAGCAGCCATTTTAGTTTCAGGCCGCTGAAGTAGGTGGCCAGCGGCAGGCCGGTAGTGGCGCGGAAGCGATCGATGCCCCCTTCTTTTTCGTAGCGGGATACCAAAGCCCCCGTGCGGGTATCCTGCCACACCAGGGCATTGTGGTATGCCTTGCCCGTACGGCGGTTCCACACCACGGTGGTTTCGCGTTGGTTGGTGATTCCAATAGCGGCAATGTCGGTGGCCGTTACCGAGGCCTTGATCCGCGCCAGGGCGATTACTTCCAGCGTGTTTTTCCAGATTTCGTCGGGATTGTGCTCTACCCAGCCGGGTTTGGGATAAATCTGTTCGTGCTCCTTCTGGCCTACCGACACGATGGTACCCTGGCGGTCAAAAAGTATACAGCGTGTACTGGTAGTACCCTGGTCAATGGCGGCAACGTATCTGGACATTCGGAATAGTAGTTTGGTTAGCTGTTTTGTAAATAAAGCAAGAAAAGGGGAAAGTTACCAGGTTGGGGGGTGAATTTGGGCCTCTACCACAAAAAACGACTCCTTCCCGGAGAGATGGGAGGGAGTCATTTTTTGCCCGTTTTCTTTTTAGCGTCCGGCTGCCTGTACACTCACACGCTCCGCCGCCGACTCACAGCCCACTCAGAACCGTCCGTCAGTAGCACGTGAGTAGTAAAAAGGGTGTGGATATAGTGCCGGTTGATGGCGTGGCTACGATGAATGCGCGCAAAGCAGGACGCAGGAAGCTGCCTAAGCACGTGACTTAGGGTACGGGAGTAGAGCAAGGTGGAGCCATCCTGAAAATGGATGTGGGTGTAGTTGCCCGTGCTGCGCAGTGCGACGATCTGCTCAGCTGGCACAAAGCGCTTGCCATCCGAAAAAGGTAGCCTGAGCCCCTGCACGGGTAATGGGCGGATGATTGTCGGTCTGGAAATCTCGCGCTTACTGATAACGTCAGGTGTGTGCATAGTCAGGAATGAATTTATGGCGGATAAAAGAGGTTTCTTTTCTTTAAGGTACCTAAATCTAGTCCTGAACTTCGACTTTCAGGAGGTCTGGTCCATAAACTGTTCATTTTTAGAACTGTTGGTCGTTTTTAGCGATAATCGGTCATCCGTTCAGTCCGAAGAGCTTGCGGAATATCCCCCGGAGCGATTCTGCCGGCCGGGAGTCGGGTAGGGGGTTCTGGAGCATAAACTGCCGGAGCGCCCGCCCTCCCTGCCGGGAGGCGTACACGTGGCTGGGCGGATTTTTGAGAAAGACCAGCCGTTCCGTATGGTCGTACCGGTCAAAATGATCCATGTTGATCAGCACGCTGTTGCTGATGGCAAAAAAACGGGCGTTGTTTTGCAGGAGGTCTTTGTAGTAGCCAAAGTTGCGGTTAGACACCAGCGGCTGGTCGCTGTCTTTTCGGTCTTTTCGATAAAACCGGGTTACGCTGCCGTCGGCTTCCAGGTAGGAAATCTCCCCCAGACCCACGAGTTGCAGCGCCCCGCCGATCAGCGTCACCGTCAGGCGCTGGCTGGTTTGGGTTTGGTGGCCGATCAGCTCCATAATGAGCTCGATCTGGTGGTCGGCCTGCATGGGGCCCCGATGTTTTTCGACTTTCTCCACGGCTTTTTGCAGGTCACTGGCCGCAAAAGGCTTTTCCAGGAAAGCAATGGGGGCGTACTCAAAGCCATCGCGGGCGTTGTCAAAATCCCGGAAGCGGGTCATGAAAATAATGCGGAGGTCTTGCAGCCGTCCGGCGGCGTTGAGCTGGTTGAGCAGGTCGTAGCACCGGCCACCGGTAATCTGGATGTCCGAAATAAGCAGGTCGGGCCGGGTACGGCAGATCTGCGCATAGGCTTCCTGAATTTCGCCACTGCTGCCCACTACCTCTACCTGCGGGCACTTTTGCGCCAGAAAGTCCAGTACATTGTTGAGCTCGGCGGTGTTGTCTTCTACGATGTAGGTGCGTAAAGTCGGGGTCATGGTGGGTGAAGGGTTTGGGTTTACTTTTTTGGGTTAGCTGTATCCGATCTGAATGGTCACCACGGTGCCGGCCCCCTGCCGGCGGTCTTCTATTTTGATTTCGATGGAGTACCCCATCTGATTGAGAAGCTCGGCGCGCTTCTGCGACAGGTTGGTCGATACCGAGGTGTATTCTTTGGGGGCCTGGTTGAGGAGCCGCCGGCTGCCTTCCCGGCCAATACCGTTATCCTCAATCTGGCACAGCAGGGCTTCGTTGGGCAGGCCCAGAAACTGCACCCGCAGCATGCCGCGGCTGGTAAGGTGATGCAGCCCGTGCACAATGGCGTTTTCCACAAAGGGTTGAATCAGGAAGGGCGGCAGGCGGTATTCGTCCGTATTGAGCGAGCTCTGAATATCCAGCACAAAATCAAAGCGGTCTTCGTACTGCAGCTGCATCAGCTCTACGTACATCCTGAGCAGCGTGACCTCCCGCGTCAGCGAAATGTCGTGGTTCATCAGCAGCGGGTCATCTTCGCGCAGCAGGGAGTCTTCGAGGTAGGCCCGGGTTAGCCGTCCCATCTTTACGAGGTTGTCGCTGGCCCGTTCGGCGTCATGGGTCAGGATTTGCCGCTGAATGGAGGCCAGGGCATTGGACGTAAAGTGCGGGTTCATCTGCGACTGGATGGTCTGGGCCTGCAGCAGGCGCATACTGCGTTCCCGTTTTTCGAGCTGTTCCCGTTGTTCCAGCACGGTGCGGCTTTTGCGCAGGTCACGCTGCCACAGCAGCATCAGGCTCATCAGTAAGCCCAGGCCTACCAGGCTGGCGTACAGGTAAAAGTTGGGTGATTTCCAGAAATGGACACTGGTGGTAAAATGCAGCGTGGCGATGCTGGCCTCATGGCTTTTAAAATTGCCCGACCGCGCCCGCACCAGCAGCGTGTGGGTGCCGTTAGAAAGGTTATCGAGCGTAATCAGCGGCTGCTCCTGCCAGTCGGTCCATTGGTCCATTTCGCCTTCCAGCCGGTAGCTAAACTGCGACCGAAAGGGCCGGTCTTCGCCCAGAGCCTCGGCCCTGACCGTCACCATGTTCTGGCCCTGGGGTACCTCCACTACCTGCTCGGGGTGGATAAACGAAACCCCCTGCTGGTTTACCTGCGTAATGTAGGTACGCAGCGGGCGCGTCGACAGATCCAGCTGGGTGGGGTCCAGTACCGACAGCACCGAAGCGGAGGTGATCCAGATTCGCCCCCGCGAGTCGCGGTAGCTGCCGAGCTGCCCCGGTTCCAGCCCCATGAAGCCATTGTGGTGGTTGAAGCACTTCATCTCCACCTGCCCGCTATCGTTAAATTTTTTCAGATCGAGCACGTACAGGTTGCGCATGTCGGCAATCATGAGGTGCGTGGGGCTGATCTGCTCCACAAACTGAATGTTCTGATCAAACCGGAAATCAAACATTTTCTCGAAGAGATCCCGGGCGGGGTTGTAGCGATACAATTCCTCGCTGCCGCCCGCCCATAGCGTACCGTTCCAGTCAATATACAGCATCGGGATGCGGCCGTCGGTGGGAAACTTGCCGTTGGCCAGGGTATAAGCCGAAAACTTCCGGGTGTCCGGGTCATACTTTTCCACGCCCCCGTAGCCCGAAAACCAGTACTCTCCCGTACTGGCTACCACCGTGCATAGCAATAATCTGTTAAACAAAGTAGAGGTTCCTCGAATTGAATCGGTCCGGAAGGGTGGGTTGATGTCTACTGTAAAGAAATGTCGGTAACTGGCGCAAACAATTTTCTGGCGGGCCACATCCTCGGCAACGGAGAAAGGGAATGCTCCCAGGTGTTTGGGGCGGGTGAATTCCCAGTGGGAATTGGCATACCGAAACAATCCAGACCCGACAGGGAGCCAGCAGTGCCCTTTCTGATCGCGGAGGGCCCGAAAGTACCAGGTATCCGGAATAGATGCTACACCTTGCTTGCGTAAAGCTTGTACTTCTATCGGATAATAGCGCGAGCGCGGGATACCGCTCAGTTTTATTCCATCGTAGCGCTGAACACCCTTTTGGTGGTTCAGGAAAAGGAACTCCCCTTGGCTGTCCTCCACCACGCTCCATGTGTTAGTTACTTCTGATTCCTGAAAATTCTGGAAGCCCGTCAGCATCAGCCCCCACAACCCCTTTTCGGTCGGTATCCAAACAACGGATGATTCGGCCTGATCCAGAAACTCAAATCGACTAAATGCGGGTGGCGCCTCGCTGATCCGCCTGGCTTGCATCGAATGGGCAGGTAAATAGTACAGCCCATTTTTGTGTACAAATATGAATGGATAGGCAAGGGTAGTCCGTATCGAAAAGGTTGTGGAGTTTAGTTCGAGAAAAGTAACAGGTGCCCCTTTTCGAATAACAGCTAGCTGGCGATCACCATTGGGAAACAGTTTGCCAAGGTGTATATTTCCGTGAATTATGGGGTCAACTCCCCAGCCGGGCTCGTCCAGTATCGTTTTGGTAAGGCCCTTACGGTAACTCACCATCTTCTGTTCAAATTGAATCAGATAAGTATCGCTAAGAGCATGGTAGCAGGCTGTATTGACGAATCCACGGGGAAATCCGGGGAGTACTACCGGTACCAGAGTATCCCGCTGTACGGTCCATAGTCTGGCATCGCGGCCCAAAATTTGAATTTCGTTGGTATTGGCGTTGAAAAGAAGTCTATCTGTGTTTTCGAATGGGACATCGTATTTCTTGAACGTTTTCCCGTCAAAGCATGCTAGTTTGTCTCTTCCCAAAATCCATATATACCCCTTATTGTCCTCAATAATATGGTTAACCACTCCGTTCCATAACCCTTCCGCTTCGGTATAGTTCTCAAAAGTTTCGCCGTTGAATTTGCTGAGCCCGTACCAGGTGCCGCACCACACAAATCCCCGGCTATCCTTGAAGAGAGTCAGTACCTGATTCTGCACCAGCCCTTCGCGCACGGTGTACTTTACCACTGGGTATTCCTGGGCATAGCCTGCGTATCCGCTCAGAAAAAGGAGCAGCAGGGCTAGTACAAAGCGCGGGAAAGGGTGCATAGGAGATTCCGGATGGTTTAGCCATTGTATGACAAGGTAATATAGGATGTTTTGGGGCAAGCGAAAAAATCCCCGCCCGAAATCGGTCGATTTTTCGTTCAATCTGTCCGTCTTACCCGGCATTGTTTAAAAATCCGTTATTTTACTATTCCATTGTATGTCCGTTTGCCTGTGTCCAATTTCTTTTCACAAATTCATATAAGCAAAAAAAACGCCCGCCGACTGGCTGGGGTACTACTCGGGCTGCTGCTGGTAGCCGGGCTGGACTTCGCCTTTCCGTTCCGGCCACAGGTACCTTATTCTACCCAGATTCTGTCGGCCGATGGCAGCGTGCTGCACGCCTTTCTGAGCCGGGATGACAAATGGCGGATGCAGACAGAGCTAGCGGAAATTACACCCCTGCTCCAAAAAACGCTCATTCAAAAAGAAGACCGGTTCTTTCTGTACCATCCGGGCGTCAACCCCCTGGCGCTGGGGCGGGCGGCGCTGCGCAACCTGCTCTCCGGGAGGCGTACCTCCGGGGCCTCTACCATTACCATGCAGGTGGTGCGACTGCTCCAGCCCCGCCAACGTACCTATGGGAGCAAACTGGTAGAAATGCTGCGGGCGTACCGACAGCCTGGTTCGCCACGCGGCAGCACCGAGCTGGTGCCGCTGCTGCAGGGCGTGCCAGAACTCGGCAAGCTCTGCCTCTGTCATCCACTGGTCCGCATGGACGTGAACGCGCGGCTCGGCGTGCCGGGCTGTGAGTTGGGTGGTCATGGCTGCTGAGCCCCCGGCAGTGCTTTGGGCTGATTCATGAACCCGGTGCTGCTCTTTTCAGGGTCTCCGACCAGGGCGAGGTACTGGACCTCAACCTTGGCGGTCTCTACCAGCACCTTGCCGACCTCGGTAATGCGCTTCACGCG
>CATMVR010000093.1 GCA_950075905.1 uncultured Persicitalea sp.
CCCCGCCGGCCCCTCGATCAGTAGCGGCTTCTGCAACTGCATGGAAAGGTACACCGCCATCGTCACAGAAGGCTCCGTAATATAGCCGTGGGTTTTGAGCAGGTCTGCTATGTGGGTGATGTTCATCTTTTTTGATTTTGATTGAGAGATTGAGTGATTGAGAGAGTGTTTTAGGTGGAGAAGTTAATGAGTTTGTATGTTGAAAATAGACTGAATCATCTTCTTATGCTTTTCAGTAGCTTTATTCTCATTGATTCTTAACCTCGTTGCGAATTCCTCATCAACCCTATTCACTCAATCTCTCAATCTCTCATTCACTAATTGCTACAAGCGCCCGCTTGCAATATACCCGCGCCAAATGGTGGCGGTAGGCTTCGGAGGCGAAGTGATCTACGTTGAGCTCCATGCCTTCGGCGGTTTTGGCGGCGGCGGCTTCGATGGCAGCGGTAGACCAGTCGCCCACGGCTTCCTCCACGCCAGTGTCGCGGAAAGCGGCGTCGGACACACCCGTAAAGGCGACGCGCGCGGAGCCGTCTGGTTTTCGGACGGCCGCACAGCCTACGATGGCAAAGCGGGAGGCTGGCTGCGTAAACTTCTGGTAAGTCATGCGGGTACCTTCGGCGGGTACCGGGAAACGGATTTCGGTGATAATTTCACCCTCTTCCAAAGCCGTCATGTAAAATCCGGTGAAGAAATCGTCGGCAGCAATGGAGCGGGTACCTGACTTGCTTTGAACAACTACAGTACCTTCGGCGGCAATGACCATGGCGGGCCAGTCGGCTGAGGGATCGGCGTGGGCAATACTACCGCCAATGGTACCCTTGTAGCGGATCATCGGGTCGCCGATGAGGGCAGCACCTTCGGCAAACATGGGCAGATGCTCCTTAATCAGATCCGAACTCAGAATTTCCTTGTGGGTAGTGGCAGCGCCGATCACGAGTTCGTTGCCATCCTGCCGGATACCTTTCAGGGCCGGAATGCGGGCAATGTCTACCAGTTTGGCGGGAGCACTCAGGCGGAGTTTCAGAGCCGGGATGAGGCTGTGCCCGCCGGCCAGCAGCTTGGCGTCGTCGTCCAGTTGGGCCAGGGCATCTTCCACCGTAGTGGGCCTGGCGTAATCAAATGCGTATGAGATCATGGGTTTCAGGTGGTTAGCTGTTAGGTTAATAGCTGTTAGCTTTGTTGGGGTGAATGGTAGAGGAAGACAGATTTAATATTGCAATCAGCCTTCCTCTACCAACGGGTTACTGCTGCATGGCGGTCCATACGCGCTCGGGGGTCAGGGGCATCATAATGTCCTTCACCTTGTGTCCACCGCTCCACAGGGCGTCGATCACGGCGTTTACGACGGCGGGCGTGGAGCCAATGCAACCTGCCTCGCCTGCTCCCTTCACACCCAGCGGATTATGCGGGCAGGGCGTTTCCTGGCGGCCCAGCTCAAACATGGGCAGGTCGTCGGCGCGGGGCATGGCGTAGTCCATGTAGGAGGCATTGATAAGCTGTCCATTCTCGTCGTAGATAGCTCCTTCCAGTAGGGCTTGCCCGATACCCTGGGCCAGGCCGCCGTGAATCTGTCCGTCCACAATCATGGGGTTGATGACGTTGCCTACATCGTCCACGGCAATGAAGCGATTGAGCTTCACCTTTCCGGTTTCTTTATCTACCTCCACTACCGCAATGTGGCAGCCGAAGGGGTAGGTGAAGTTGGTAGGGTCGTAGAAGCTGGCGAAATCCAGACCGGGTTCGAGCCCCTGTGGGTATACGTGCGGTACGTAGGCGGTCAGGGCCACATCCCCAAAGCTGATGGACTTGTCCGTACCCTTTACGGTCCATTTTCCTTCGTCAAATTCGAGATCATCTTCCGAGCATTCCAGCTTGTGCGCGGCTATTTTGGCTCCTTTTTCCAGTACCTTATCAATACTTTTTACAATGGCCGAGCCACCTACCGCCAGGCTGCGCGAGCCGTAGGTACCCATGCCGAACGCCACCGCGTCGGAGTCGCCGTGGATGATGTCTACATCCTCCATTGGTATACCAAACTTATCGGCAACGATCTGGGCAAAAGTAGTTTCGTGGCCTTGCCCGTGCGAGTGCGAGCCCGAGTACACGCTCACTTTGCCCGTAGGTTGCACACGTACCTGCGCCGACTCGTACAGACCGGCCCGGGCGCCCAGCGCCCCTACTACCGCCGAAGGCGCAATGCCGCAGGCTTCAATGTAGGTAGAAAACCCTACGCCCAGCAGCTTACCATTCTGGGAGGCCTCTTTCTGCATCCGGCGAAATTCCTCGTAGCCCAGCATCTCCATGGCCTTATCTACCACGCCATGGTAATTGCCAGAGTCGTACTGCAGGGCTACCTGAGTCTGATAGCCAGGCTGATCGACGCCGTCAAAAGCCGGGATGAAATTCTGCTTGCGCAGCTGAATGGGATCTTTGCCCATTTCGAGCGCAGCCAGGTCTACGAGGCGTTCCAGCAGGTAGGTAGCCTCGGGCCGGCCGGCCCCGCGGTAGGCATCTACGGCTACGGTATGCGTAAATACTGCTTGCAGGTCGATGTGAATCTTAGGCGTAGTGTACAATCCCTGCAGCAGCGTGCCGTGCAGGTAGGTAGGTACCGCTGGGGCGAACGTAGATAGGTAAGCCCCCAGATTGGCGAAGGTTTTGATGCGCAGCGCCTTGATGTTGCCGTCGGCGTCGAAGCCCATTTCGGCTTTGGTGACGTGGTCGCGGCCGTGGGCGTCGAGCTGGAACGCCTCCGAGCGGGTTTCGGTCCACTTGATAGGGCGGTTGATTTGCTTTGAAGCCCAGGTTACGAGGGCTTCTTCCGTATAGTGATAAATTTTGGAACCAAAGCCCCCACCCACGTCCGGGCCGAGTACGCGTACCTTATGCTCGGGAATGCCCAGCACAAAGGCGCACATCAGCAGACGAATCAGGTGAGGATTTTGGGTTGAAGTATAGAGCGTATATTTATCGCTCACTTCGTCGTACTGCCCAATGTAGGCGCGGGGTTCGATGGCATTAGGTACCAGCCGCTGATTGACGAATTCGAGCGAGGTCACGTGCGCCGATTCGCTGATGGCCTGATCTACCTCACTCAGGGGGTTGCCCAGTTCCCAGTCGAACGCCAGGTTGCCTGGGGCGTCCTCATGCACCAGTGTGGCACCTTCCTGGGTCGCCTTCATGGGGTCGGTGACGGCGGGCAGGTCTTCCCACTCTACCTCTACCATTTCGGCGGCGTCTACCGCGGCGGCGTACGACTCGGCGATAATCACGGCTACTGGGTCGCCGATGTGCTTGACGGTGCTGCCTGTTGCTACCAGCAACGGGTGCGGCGGCTCCTTCATGGTGTCGCCGTTTTTGAAGTTTACCTGCCAGCCGGTAGGGACTCCCACAATGCCGGTCGCTTTGATGTCGTCGCCGGTAAAAATGGCCATCACGCCGGGCATATCTTGGGCGGCGGAGGTGTCGATGCTCACGACTATGGCGTGCGCGTAAGGGCTGCGGACAAAGGCCGCGTGGGTCATGCCCAGTAATTTTATGTCGTCGGTATAGCGGCCCTTGCCCGTAATGAAGCGCTTGTCTTCAATGCGCTTCACGGATTGGCCTATGTATTTGTTGCTCATGTTTTTTCTAATTTTGAATTAGTGATTGAGAGATTGAGTGAATTAATAAGTGATTGAATGGTCCGCCAGCGGTGATCGAGAGAATGAGTGCATAAGTTTATGAGGGGGCCGCCACTACCTTGTAAAAGTTATGGAGTTACAGTTCCACAATTGAATCTGTTTATTTTCGACTCATAGACTCCTCAATTATAAAACATTCTCTCAATCACTCAATCACTCAATCACTCCTTCACTCATTGCATTAGCTGCCCACTGCACGCTCCGTACAATGTTATGATAGCCCGTGCAGCGGCAGAAGTTACCTTCGAGGGCGTGGCGGATTTCGGCTTCGGTGGGGTCGGGATTCTGGTTCAGAAAATCGGCGGCCGACATGATCATGCCCGTGGTGCAGAAGCCGCACTGCAGGCCGTGGCATTCTTTGAAGCCCTCCTGTACGGGATGCAACTGACCGTTGGTAGCCAGGCCTTCGATGGTCGTCACTTCACTGCCATCGGCCTGCACGGCCAGAATCGAGCAGGATTTTACGGCCATACCATCCATGTGAATAGTGCAGGAGCCGCAGCTGCTGGTATCGCAGCCGATGTGCGTGCCGGTCAGGTTCAGCACGTCGCGCAGGTAGTGCGACAGCAGTAGCCGTGGCTCTACTTCGCTGGTGTGTTCCTTGCCGTTTACTTTTACCGTGATTTGTGCCATAAGATTCGTTTAGTTATAGGGTTTAAGTGTAATTGGGTTTCAGGCTTTTTGGGTTTCGATTTCTTCTTCGAAGTTTTCAAAAAACTGTTTGGTCAGTGAGTGCGCCACGCCGCTCATGACGCGGTTGCCAGTACGAGCCAGCAGGCCGGAGAGTTTGGCCCCACCGTCAAAACGCAGTTCGGTGTGGCCTTCGTCGGTTGGTTTCAGGTCAATGCGGATGGTGGCGTCGGCATTGCCGATTTTGCTGTTCTGCTTGACATGCAGGGTATATCCTTCGCCCTCCCGGATATCTTCCAGTACCAGACCTCCGGTAAATGCGCCGCTTACGGGTCCCATCTTGATTTGGGCTACTGCCTTAAATTCGTTTTCGCCGGTTTTTTCCAGGTGCGTGATTCCCGGCACAATCTTCGTCAGCGTGTCCGTATCCATCAGCATGCGCCAAACCCGGTCGTTGGAAGCAGGTAGTATATGTGAACCGTTCAGATCCATAGTCTTTCGTACAGATTAAAAGTGAAACAGTTCAAATTTATAACTGAATAATTCTATTTGCTAGAACGATTGCCTCATCTTACTGAACGATTCTATCAGATTCAGGCAAGGGAAAGAATTAGTACGGGCCAAAAAGAAAAAAGGCTGATTATCAATCTGAAACTGCGCTAGAAAGCGCCGTTGTTCCAGGATTCAGAGGTAGCCCACAGTGCGTTTTGCGTCTTGGAGCGCGTTTGCTGCCGCTGGCGGAACTCAGTGGGGGTAGCACCGATCTGCCTCCGGAAAACTTTTAGAAAGTAGTTGACGTGATTGAACCCGCAATCAAAGGCAATTTCGGTGATGGTTCGGTCGGTATGAATCAGGATATGAGCTGCTTTTTGAATTCGTTCTCGGTTGATGAACTCTACGGGTGAAAAGCCGAACTGTTGCTTGAAGCAACGGTAAAAGTGCGGTTCACTCATGCAGGCCTTTTCGGCCAAAGTAGCCACGCTGATGTTTTCGTGCAGGTGCTCGCGCAGGTACTGTACCGCGTAGGCCAGGCGGTTGTGGTTGGCAAAAACGTTGGGATTGGAGAGCAGAATGCGCCGGGCTTTGGTTTGCATCAGCCGGATAGTGAGTTCCTGCAAAATGAGTTCAGCAAAGTAATCGCGGGCGGCGTTGCCCTCGGCGCAGACAAATATAAGCCGATTGAGAAGCTGATTGATAGCTTCCTCATTGGTGAAGTAGAGGTTATCCGACGTAAACTGCCAGCCTTCCGGACTATCAATAAGCGGAAACTGGTCGTTGAGCTCGTCGGTAAGGTGCAGTATCCTTTCTTCTGAAAGCGCCAGTGCTAGACATTGTGTAGGATTTTGATCGGTAGCTTCCGGAAAGTCGATCGTCATCAGGCTATGACCGGGTACCATCACCGACTCACCCGGATAAAAGTCGAACGCCGGGGTACCTTCCAGGTGCATGACTTTCTTGCCCTGCACCATGCTGGCGAGCACCGGGTTGCCGAAGGAGAGCTGAACGTTGGTAGCCCTGGCATGGGTTTCGTAGATATTGAGTTCGGCCATTTTCAGGGAATAGGCCGTCCGGTTTTCGACCATTTCTTCCAGTTTTCTTCCCGACAGATGCGTTGAAATATCAATGGCTTGCTTTGCTTTCATAGGGCTTGGGGATAGTTAGGAACCGAGAAAAATAAGCTGCATTTACCTCTATCCGGGAAATACTGTCGGCCGTTTGTTTCTATTGAATGAATACAACATTTAAGCTATAAAATACAAATTAAAATACAAAATATTTTTTTGCAACCGAGGGCTATCTTGCTATAAAACAGAGGGTATATCTGGTATCTTTTGCGGTTGAAAGGCCGCAATAGGCGAGGGATAGCAGATTAACCTATCAGGATGATTCATTGTTTATGAAAAAGCAGTACGATTTAATTGTTGTGGGAGCTGGTAGTGGTGGCCTGGGTGCTTCCCTTGCTGCCCACACCATAGGGCTCCGGGTATTACTAATAGAAAAAAATACTCAAAATGTAGGCGGCGACTGCCTGAACTCCGGCTGCGTACCGAGTAAGGCGATTATCCACCTAGCCCGGCAATTTGCCCAGGGCCGGCGGGCGCAGGCTTTTGGTTTACAGGTGGAGGGGAAAGCAGACTTAGCCAAAGTAATGGCCTACGTACACCAGCAGCAGGAAGTAATCCGGGCTCACGAAAACGCTGACTACCTGCGCCGGCAAGGCCTCGATGTGGTGATCGGGCGTGCCCACTTTCTGGATGCCGGTACCCTTGCCGTGGGTGATGCTACCTACACGGCCAAACGCATCGTGCTGGCCACTGGCTCGAAACCCCGGCCTTTGGGTGTGCCCGGTAGCGCTACGGCAAAGCTCTATTCCAACGAAACGCTTTTCTATGATTTAAAAGAACTCCCTGATCACCTGCTCATCATCGGTGGCGGCCCCATTGGCTGCGAAATGGCGCAGGCGTTCCGGAGGCTGGGCTCCGAGGTAACGATTGTGGACCGGGGGCCGCGGCTGCTGTCCAAAGAACTGCCCGAGTTCTCCGCTATTCTGGAAGCGCAATTTGAGAAAGACGGGATCAAAATTCTGCACGAGGCGGAGGTAAGTGCGTTTCCGGCACCCACTGTGGCCGAAGTAAAGTTTAAGGATGGGTCTAAGCTAAAAGTTCCGTTCGATGCTGCTTTGGTGGCTATTGGCAGGGTAGTTACTACTACTGGGCTTGATTTTGATAAAGCGGGAATTGACGTGAAAGATCATAAGATTGTCATCAACGAGTATCTGCAGACTACCAATACGCGGGTATATACGGCGGGCGATTCTACGGGCCTATACTACTTCTCACACGGGGCCGAAAAACACGTCCGGCAACTGATGCGGAATTTCTTCGTTCCTTTTTTTAGGAAAAAACACAGCTACCGGGAGCTTTCGTGGGTCACTTTCACCGAACCCGAGGTGGCTACTTTTGGCCGGTCGGCGAAAGATTTGGAAAAAGACGGGGTAGCCTTCGAAACCATCCATCACAGCTTCAAGGACGACGACCGGGCCGTAACCGACGACTACCGCTACGGGAAACTCGTCCTTTATCTAAGCAAAAAGAAGTGGGCACTGGGCAAGCGCACGATTCTGGGCGGCAGCATGATCGCGCCCGGCGCGGGCGAGCTGATTCAGGAGCTATTTACGGCCCAACTGGCAAAGCTGAACACCAATGTGCTGTTCAATAAGGTGTATCCCTACCCGGTATCTTCCCGCATCAATCAGGCGGCCACCAACAAGGTCAGGCAGGGGGACCTGACGCCTTTTTTGAAGAAAGTACTGGGATGGTTGTACCGTTTATGAAGTTTAGCGTATGAAATCGACTTGCGAGCCTACCAGCTTATCTCTGTAATCTTTAACTGCCGTACTTCCCGGCCAAGGTTGAGCTGAGCAATTTCTCCCACTTTTTTACCCGTGAGGGCTACGGCGATAGGCGCAGTAAAAGCGATCTTATGCTGACTGACATCAGCCTCATCTACTCCGACAATCTGAAATTTCTGAACCTGGTTCTTACCCATCACCCGGATCGTAACCGTAGCGCCAAAGCGCACAGCGTCCCTCTGGGAATCATTTGGTTTCAAAATCACGGCGGAAGAAATACGCTCCTGCAGGAGCTGAAGCTTTCCGTTCAGGACGGTCGAAGCAATACGGTGTTCAGTTTCATTTTCCACGGTCAGGCTGGCTTTTTCTTCTTCCAGCTGCTTTTGCTCAATGAATAGCTGTTCCATCCCGTTTGGAGTAACATAGTTGGTAATGCCCGGTGGAAGGGCAGCGCGTGGTGGTATCAACGGAATTTCTTCCTGGTCTCCTTCTTTTACAAATGCTCTGCTCATAGGAATTTCTTTTCAGAAACACTCTTAAAAAGGTTGTACCTGAGGCAGTATTTCGCCGGTTACCCTACTTCTAGGGAGTATTGTTTTCGCAGCCGCTCTACTACCTCTTTCACGTGCTGTATAGCTACTTCGATATCTTCATTACTCGTAAACCGCCCCAAACTAAACCGCACAGAAGCGTAGGCCAGGTCATCGGGTACCCCCAGCGCTTTGAGCACAAAAGAAGGCTCCACTGAGGCCGAGGTACAGGCTGAGCCATTGGAAACTGCGATGCGGTTGAACGCCATCAGGAGTTCTTCGCCATCTACCCGGCCAAAAGAAATGTTGGTCGTTTGGGGCAAACGTTTCTCCCGGTTGCCATTGATCTGAATATCGGGCAGGGCATTCAGGATACCATTTTCCAGCGAATCGCGCAGTTGGGCCAGGTGGTTAGCTTCTTCTTGCATAGTCCCAGCGGCAAGTTGGCAGGCTTTGGCGAGTCCTACTATTCCGGGTACATTCAGCGTACCTGAGCGGTGCCCCCGTTCGTGGCGACCGCCGTCCTGCTGAGCGGTCAGTTTTACGCCTTTCCTGACATACAAAGCGCCGATGCCTTTGGGGCCATAGAGTTTATGCGCCGTTAAACTCAGTAAATCTATATAACTCTTGTCTACGCTAATCGGGATTTTTCCCACTGCCTGCGTGGCGTCGGTATGAAACAGTACCCCCGCCGCGCGGCACAGCTGACCGATCCCGGCAATCGGCTGAATCACCCCAATCTCATTATTGGCGTACATTACCGATACCAGCAGCGTATCGGGGCGCATCGCTTCCTGTACCTGTTGGGGCATAATGAGGCCGTCGGAGGCGGGTAATAGGTAGGTGACTTCTGCGCCCAGGTCTTCAAGATGCTGGCAGGTATCCAGAATGGCCTTGTGCTCGGTGGCTACGGTAATGATATGCCTGCGGGTAGCGCCCAGGGTTTCAAAGGCTCCTTTCAGGGCCAGATTGTTCGATTCGGTGGCTCCGCTCGTAAAAACAATTTCCTTTTCGCCCGCGCCAATTAGTTTGGCGACCTGCTTGCGGGCGTCGCTCACAGCATCGGCGGCTTCCCAGCCGTAGAGGTGCGTGCGGCTGGCGGCATTGCCAAACTGCTCCGTAAACCAGGGCAACATGGCGTCCAGTACCCGCGGGTCCACGGGAGTAGTGGCGTTGTAGTCGAGGTAGATGGGGCGGCTGAGAGTAGGCATAACTTGGAGTAGGAATTTTATAGTATAACGTAGGGAAGCGATTAGGTGTTTGTGGTACTGCTAAAAACGAAAACAGGTTATGCCCGGTTCGCTAAGAAGATTAAAAGTACCGTACCCTCCCCGCAAAAAGTAAAAATTCCCGTGCATTTTTCCCCAAAAAACCGCTACTTCGTGCTTTGTATCCTAAATCTTACTTCGTTATGACCCGTATTGCCCTTATTACCGGCGCTTCTTCCGGCATCGGAAAAGCCACCGCGCAGGCCTTTGCCAAAAGTGGAATAGACCTTATTCTGTGCGGCCGCCGACAGGACCGCCTGCAGGAGCTAAGCAATGAGCTGGCCCCCCTTGTGAAAACCACCTCCCTTGCCTTTGATGTCCGCGACCGCAAGGCCGTAGAGGACGCGATAGCGTCCTTACCCAAGGAATGGCAGGCCATTGATATTCTGGTCAATAATGCCGGCAACGCTCACGGTTTTGATCCCATTGACAAGGGAAATCCCGATGATTGGGACGCCATGATTGGTAGTAATGTGACGGGCTTGCTGTACGTAAGCAAGGCCGTGATCCCCGGCATGGTGGAGCGCAGCAAAGGCCACATTGTCAACCTGAGCTCCATTGCTGGCAAAGAAACCTACGCCAACGGCACGGTCTACTGTGCGTCCAAAGCAGCGGTGGAAGCGTTTAGCCAGGGTATGCGGCTAGACCTGATCCAGCACGGCATCAAAGTGACTAACATCGCGCCCGGTGCGGTAGAAACGGAGTTTTCGATGGTGCGTTTTAAGGGCGACGAGGCCCGGGCCGATAAAGTATATGCCGGTTTTGATCCGCTGACCGCCGAAGATATCGCCGATAGCATCCTGTACGCGGTCAACGCCCCGGCCCACGTGACCATTGCCGACGTCACCATTCTGGCGGCTGCCCAAGCCGCGGCTACGACGGTGTACCGGAAGTAGAGATTTTTTCTTTTTTACCACAGAGTAAAAGGAGTTTTGTCACAGAGTATCATCGAGATCGTCTTTCACTCCGTGCAACTTTGTGCAAAACTCAAAATAACTCTGTGGTTAAAGTCAGATAGCTTCAATCAACAAACCTCTCTTTCAACACCCCCGGCTCGATGCTGTGCCCGCCGGCATACTCCACTACGTGTAGGGAGGTAAGCTCGGCCTGGAGTTTTTCGACGTAGGCGGGTACGTCCAGCCGGTTCAGAAACTCATCGCGGGAGCCGTACACAAAGTGGGTATTTTGCAGGGGCATCCGGTCGGGTTCGATCAGGTCGAAGATGCCGTTGGCAAAGTACCCACCCCAGAAAATAAGCCGATCGCAGCGGATTTGGCCTCGATTAAGCCACCGGCAGGCGGTTGCTGTACCCTGCGAGAAACCCAGTACCGTAATCTGTACATCCTCGGGGGAATAATCCTGAAAAATACTCTTGCTGACGCTTTCCAGGTAGGCCACGTAGTCGTCGATCTCGCTCTCCCGCGCCTCGCGGGTCATCCAGGAAGCCCCCACGCGGTTGAAGTCTCCGTTGACATAAAACCGCGACAGTGCCTCGGGAGCCACGATAAAGGTACTTCCATCGTCAAGTACTTCAAATTTCCGGATAAAGTACTCCGCCAATTGCCCATAGCCGTGAAGTACAAACCACACCCGTTTGGTCTGTACGTTCAGCTTCCCCAAAG